>JAYUVJ010000527.1:0-22758 GCA_043754155.1 Acidimicrobiia bacterium | reverse complement strand
GTCCGGGTAATCTCAGAGCAAACCGCCAGCCAATTGAAAGACATGTTGGAATCCGTTGTTCGCAGCGGCACCGGCAAGAAAGCCCAAGTAAAGGGTTACCGAGTGGCCGGGAAAACCGGTACAGCACAAAAGCCAAATTTGCACAGCCGTGGCTATAGCCCCGATGCCTACGTCGCCAGCTTCATTGGCTTTTTCCCCGCTGAGAATCCTCGTTTTGCCATTCTGTGCTTGCTTGATGAGCCGAAAACCTCCATTTATGGCGGAGCCACAGCTGCGCCTCTTTTTGCGGAGATCGCCCACTTCTTGGGTCAGCATTACCGAATTCCTCCCTCGAGCGGCTCAGAAGTAACCACTGAACAGATCGCCTCTGCATCCGACAGTGCAATCACCCTTGGTGCAACTCGAGAAATGCGAGCAGTTGCCCAAGCAGGATCGTGGCAGCAGGCAGAAATTCGAAAAGCAGCAACGCTTGGTGTTGCTGGAGTTGTAGCAAATTCAACCGTAAAAGCATTGCCGAGCGAAGGTCCTAGGATTGATGCGGGCAATGTTGGGGTTGGCGCATCTGCACCGACGTCAATGCAGGTTCGTGCTGCGGCTGTCGCGGAAGTTGGGCCTGCGGCTGTCCCTATCGTGTCATCTGTTTCTGTTTCTGAAATGTCATCACCAAATGCTGAAGTGTCATCACCAAACGCCGCTGGTTCTCAGGTACCCACGCTTTCTCCCTTCGCCATTGCAACGACCGCGCCAATAGTTTCTCCTAAACCGGGCAACAATCCGAATGGGTTGCAAAACGACCAAGTAACCCAAAACAAAAATGTCCCAACTGTTGACGCAATCGCAACGTTTCGCGCTCTTGCTCAAGGTGTACCTACGGTAGACGGGGGGGTCCCGCTGGCCAGTGTGCAACTTACGTTGCAAACAACGGGAACCTCAACATCAGAAACAGTTGGAAATCAAGCTCAAACCTTGCAGCTAGCTCCTTTGCTGGCGACCCCCAAACAGCCACCGGCAACGGTGCCCGACCTATCGACATGGCGAAGAAGCGGGAAGGCCGTAGCTCGAGCTCAGATCAGCCCAACCGCTATTGCTCCACCGACCAACACAGCCCCTGCAACCGATGTCAACGGGAAAACATCCACCGTCGAAAATAATTCGGCTGGAGTGGATAAGAATATTCCGTCGTCGGCCGCTACTAAACGAATCACTAGTCCGTAAGCGTTCCCAATTCATGAACTCATCCACCGATCGGTTTCTTTGCCCACCGCTAACTCCCGAAGACCTTCTCGGTCGTATGCGCGCTTGGTACAGCGGTATTGCTGTCAGTTTGCGAACTCCATTGCTTGAAGGTCTCAACAATGGTGTTCCAGGGGTAAAGCCGATTCTGCATGTAACTCATGATTCACGACGAGTTGGCCCCGGTGCATTGTTTTGTTGCGTTCGTGGTGCAAATCGGGATGGCCATGAATTCGCAGCCGACGCCGTTACTAATGGGGCGGTGGCCTTGCTAGTTGATCATGAGATTGAAGGGATCTCCGTTCCGCAATTCATCGTTGGTGACACACGGGAAGCTCTGGGCCCCATCGCTTCGGCAGTGTTCGACAACCCCTCCGGCAAACTCACCATGATTGGGATCACCGGCACTAACGGTAAAACAACCACCTCGCACATGTTGGAAAGCATTCTCAACCAGGCTGGAAAAAAATGCGCCGTTATTGGAACTCTTACCCAAAAGCGCACAACGCCTGAAGCAACCGATTTGCAGGAACGCCTTGGCGAGCTGGTATTTAAGGGCACCGAAATTGTAGTGATGGAGGTAACTTCGCACGCACTGTCGCTCAATCGTGTGGACGGGATTTCGTTCGGCGTTGCGCTGTTTACCAACTTGTCTCAAGACCATCTCGATTTTCACGAAACGATGGAAGCGTATTTTCGGGCCAAGGCAGAACTCTTCGTTCCGCTCCGGTCTACGCGTGCGGTAGTGAATCTCGACGACCCTCACGGTCGATTGCTCCGTGATGCTGCGCAGATAACCACCATTGGCTTCAGTGCGAGCGATGCCGAACCAATCACCTATGCCGCTACGCATACGACTATGTCATGGCGGGGAATAGCGTTCGATCTCCCTCTCGCCGGAGCTTTTAATGTGTCCAACGCCCTCGGTGCAGCCGTAGTTGCGGAAATACTGGGAATCGATCAGAGGTCAATCGTTGAGGGACTTTCAACAACGGTTGTTCCTGGTCGCTTTGAGCCCATTGTCTGCGGACAACCCTTTGGCGTAGTCGTCGATTTTGCTCACACCCCCGATGGTCTTGATCGTGTACTTGAAGCGGCCCAGGCAACGTTGGGGTCTCAGGCTCGACTGATTACGGTGTTTGGCTGCGGGGGAGATCGTGATCGAACCAAACGCCCGCAAATGGGGCGAATCGCCGCGCAGAGAAGCCACCTTGCCGTTCTGACTTCGGATAATCCCCGATCAGAATCCGCAGCTGACATTGCCGCAGACGTTCTCGTTGATATGGATCCGCTGCTCCGTTCCCGGGTGCAAGTAGAACTTGATCGCCGAGTAGCGATTGCCTGGGCATTTGATGCCGCCGACCCTGGTGATGTAGTGCTAATCGCTGGGAAGGGTCACGAACTAGGACAAGAGATTTCTGGAGTGGTCCACCCCTTCGACGATCGCCAAGTTTCCGTGCTTTTGCTCAACGAGCGGGGCTACACGAAAGACGGAACATGAACTTCACCCGCAAAGAAGTGGCCACGGTGACGGGAGGTGTCTTCCTCGGATCTGACAGAATCATACGTGGACTTACCATTGATTCGCGAGTGGTGCAACTTGATGAACTGTTCGTGGCCATCCGGGGCGAACGCGACGGTCACGATTTCATCGCAGAAGCCCGAGAAGCCGGGGCCACTGCATTTCTGGTCGATCACCAAACCGGCGTCGACGGCGAAATCGTGGTGGCGGACACCGGAATTGCCCTGCGAGCCATGGGATCCCATGCTCGCTCCCGGGTCAGCGGACACGTTGTTGGAGTGACTGGATCCGCGGGAAAGACTTCAACTAAGGATCTTCTGGCTGGGATTTTTCGCAGTGCAGGACCAACTACGGCAAGTCTGAAATCTTTCAATAATGAATTGGGTGTGCCGTTAACGTTGGCCAACGGACCTGATGATAGCCAGTTTGCCGTCATCGAAATGGGCGCCCGCGGGGTTGGACACATCGCGATTCTCTGCAGCATTGCGAAACCGACTATTGGAGTGATCACCAACATCGGCACCGCCCACCGTGAATTGTTTCTCACTACGGAAATGACGGCACGGGCAAAAGGGGAGTTGTTGCAATCACTTCCTGTAGACGGCACCGCAGTACTCAACTTCGATGATCCGATGCTTGAGCTGTTGCGTTCTCTCACGGGCGCTTCAGTGCTTACGTTCAGCGCCGCGGGAGCATCTCAAGCTTCAGTCTGGGCGAGCGATGTTGTGCTTGACGAAACTTTACGACCCGCTTTCATCCTCAACAGTCCTGCGGGTTCAATCGGTATCCAACTTTCGGTACGCGGGCGTCACCAGGTTGCAAATGCGGTCGCGGCCGCCAGTGCTGCCATCGCCGCGGGGGTGCCGCTAGAAACCATCGCGCAAGGATTGCAAACCCAAGATGTCTCTGCGTGGCGGATGGAAGTGACCACGCTTTCCAGCGGTGCGTTGGTGTGTAACGACGCGTACAACGCCAATCCCACCGCCATGCTTGTGGCGCTGGGCGCCCTGGCGGAGTTCGGAGCCCAACGCCGGATTGCCGTTTTGGGAACCATGGCTGAACTTGGTGAAGACGCTGCAGCCATGCACCAACACGTAGCCGATGAAGTAAAGCGACTAGGCATTAACGTCTTGCTTTCCGTGAACGAATCGCGCTACCCGGGATCAGTCGAAGTGAACGATTATGCGAGTGCAGTCGATTGGCTAGTAGCGAATAACGCTGTTGCCAACGACACAGCAATTTTGGTAAAAGGCAGCCGATTGGCTGGGCTAGAACGCTTAGTTGCGTTGCTGCATGAGCGAACAAATGCAGCCAGCTATGGAAACGATGGTTCGAACAAACGTGTGATTGACGAACCTGCCCGCGACAGCACTGGCCAAAAGGAATCTCGATGACCGCACTACTCGTTGCTGGAGCATTCAGCTTTCTATCTGCCATTTTTGGCATGCCTCTACTAATGCGCTTTCTTGCTGCCAGAGGGATAGGGCAACCTATTCGTAAGGATGGACCGCAAGCGCATCTCAAGAAATCCGGCACCCCGACAATGGGCGGAATTGCCATTATCGGAGCCATCGTCGTTGGGTACGTTGTCCCGCACTGGGTAACCAACGCTGTGCCGTTTTCCAAGGGCGGACTACTTTCGTTGTTTGCGCTGGTGGGTAGCGGCGCTGTTGGTTTGGCCGACGATTGGATCAAAGTCACCCACAAGCGCAGTCTTGGGTTGAATAAGCGGGGAAAGATCACCGGCCAATGCGTGGTGGCCATCATTTTTGCGGAGCGTGCAGTGAATTGGGCCAACCTCAAAATGGTGGTTGGATTTACGCGTTTCTCCTGGCCAGGTTGGAAACTCCCACCGGTCCTTTGGGTCTTTTTTGCCGTGATTGTCGTGATTGGATTTTCTAACGCAGTGAATCTCACCGATGGCCTTGATGGTCTCGCAGCAGGCACGTCGATGTATGCCTCTGCTGCGTACTGCGTGATGGCCTTTTGGATGTTTCGTCACAAGCCGGTCTACCAGGTACCTCAAGCGCTCGATATTGCCGTGCTCACAGGGGCAATGGTGGGTGCATGTGCTGGTTTCCTTTGGTGGAACGCCGCGCCCGCACGCATTTTCATGGGTGACGTTGGAGCTTTAGGCCTCGGTGCTGGATTCGGCGCCGTTGCCCTCATCACCTATACCCCGCTACTGCTGCCGTTAGTCGGTGGCATGTTTGTTATTGAAACACTTTCGGTGATCATTCAAGTCTTCACCTTTCGGTGCATGAACAAACGACGTTTGTTTCGCATGGCGCCGATTCATCACCACTACGAACTTGGCGGTTGGCCTGAAACCACTGTCATCATTCGCTTTTGGATTTTGGCCATGATTATGGTGTCCGTGGGCCTCGGAATTTTTTATAACGATTTCATCCGCCTCGGAGGCATTGACTGATGGCTTTCACCTTTCCCCGTCGCACGAGCCCAAGATCATCGAGCCCATCTGTCTCTAAAGGGGTCGCCGGGACGGGTTCTTCACCAGAACGAAAGCCGCACTTTTCTCACCGTTTAGACGGAACGAAAGCACCCACGGCATCGAGCCGATACAACGCAGCAACACCGCATGTCGGCACTCAGATCACGCCTTCGCGTCCTACAACTTCTTCACCTCGAACCTATTCGGCGCAGAGTTCTGCCAACAGGCCTGGTGTCGAAGTCGTGCAACGAACGCGTGGGCGTGATCGGCTCGAAACATATGTAGACGTACGAGGTTTTCGTGGATGGACGCCCCTTTCTTTTGGGCTCGTTGCTCTTGTTGCTTTGCTCACTACGGTGGGTTTGGTATTTGTTGCTTCATCATCTTCGGTCTACGCGCTACACCGTTGGGGTAACCCTTGGAATCTCTTTGAGAAACAGGTGCTGTTCGTTGGACTGGGCCTCGTCTGCTTTATCATCACGATGTTGTTGCCCTACCGAGCCTGGCGCGTGGCCGGTCCTGTTTTGCTGGGCGGCTCGTTTTTGGGTGTTCTTGCAACCTTTTCCAGCCTGGGTATTTCCAAGAATGGGTCCACCCGCTGGATCGGTCCTGAATCGTTAGCGTTTCAGCCATCCGAAGTCATGAAGCTAGGGCTTGCCGCCACCTTGGCCGTTGGCTTGGCGGAGATAGAGGGCCACAGAGATGAGCAACGCAAGATTCGCAATCAAATCATCGTGGTACTTGTCCTAGTAATCGCCCCCATTTTTTTGCAGCCCGATATGGGTACGGCGATGATTTTGGTTTCCATCGTTGCGTCGATGATCGTGGCGACGGGTCTACCGGGGCGAGTGCTGCTCCGTTATGGACTCATTGGACTTGGGTCAACGATGTTGTTGGCAATTGTGGAACCCTACCGTCGTGATCGACTCTTGGCTTTCATGCATCCAGACAAGGATCCCGACGGCATTGGTTATCACGTGATGCAGTCCAAGATGGGCTTCGCCTCCGGGCACTTTACCGGTGTGGGTGTTGGTGCAAGCCGTGCCAAATGGGGTTTCCTTCCAAACTCCTATACCGACTTTATTTTCGCAATTATTGGTGAAGAGATTGGCATGGTTGGTGCGCTGCTGGTGATGAGTAGTTTCTTTCTGATTGCCCTTTGCGGAAGTCATATTGCTCGTCGTACAGATGATCGATTTGCTTCACTCCTGGCGGTCGGCATCACCACCTGGATCGTTAGTCAAGCGGTCATCAATATGGGGGCGGTGATCGGCACCATGCCCGTCACCGGCGTTCCGCTACCGTTCATTTCCAAGGGTGGTTCCTCCTTCGTAATCTTGATGGCAGCCGCTGGAGTACTAATAAACATTGCGCGACATACCCGTCGAGTGGTTCGTTTCGGAGAAGCTCCTCGCCAGGCCCCTTCACTTCACACCGCCAAAGTACGCTGACCCCAGTTACGTGGTACCGCGCAGGTACTCGCTACGACCAGAATGTAGAACATGTCAAGAAGCCCTTGGATCGTGATCGCTGGAGGTGGAACGGCCGGGCATGTGTTGCCGGCCTTGGCCATCGCGAACGAGTTGCGGTCAACCGGTACCCCCGCATCTTCCATTCATTTCGTGGGGAGTAAGCGAGGACTGGAAGGTCGGCTGGTAGCTGGAGCAGGTTTTCCCATCACGCTCCTGAGCGGACGAGGTATTCAGAGAAAGCTCACCGTCGACAATATTGGTGCCGTAGCGGGTCTGATTTTTGGAGCGATTCGGGCCATCGTGTTGTTAGCCAGGAGGCGACCCGCGGTGGTGTTTTCGGTTGGCGGCTACGCCTCAACGCCATGTGCGCTCGCGGCGCGTTTGTTACGAATTCCGCTAGTGCAAGCAGAGTCAAACGCTCGTGCCGGAAAGGCCATCTCCGCTTTCGCTGAATACGCCAAAGCAACTGCCGTGCAGTTCGAAGGAACCGGACTTCGCAACGCAGTGCTCGTGGGAAACCCCGTCCGGCCTGAAGTATTGGCCTTGTTCCCAACTGGGGCTACCGGCTCATTGCCCTCCGGCGCTACAGCGCGCGAAAAAAGCGAGAGCAACGCAACAATTCCCAGTCTGGGCGAAAAAGAAGAAGCAAACCAAGCACTTAACTCAGTGGCAGCGCAAGGTCACGATCGTCAACAAGAAGTCCGTCAAAATGAGGTTCGTCAGCAGGTGGCCCGTCGTGACCTCGGTTACCCGATCGATCAACAGTTTCTTGCGGTATTTGGAGGCTCGCTCGGTGCCCGTCGAATAAACGTAGCCGTGTTCGCGCTAATGGAATCCTGGGTTGACCGTCCGTTAAGCGTGCACCACGTGATTGGTGACCGTGATTTCGAGGCCGCCCAGCAATGGCTCACCAGGTGGAACCAGAAAATACCAACACGCGCACTTACCTATCATCAAATTCGGTACGAAGACCGTATGGACCTTGTGTACGCAGCCGCGGATGTTTTCATTTGCCGCGCTGGCGGAACATCGATCGCAGATCTGGCCATTGCTGGGGTGCCCGCTATTTTGGTTCCGCTACCCAGCGCTGCGGAGGACCACCAAAGCGTCAACGCCCGATGCGTTGCAGCCGACGGAGCCGCGGTGTGTGTTGCCGATAAAGAATGCACTGCGGAGCGCCTGGACAAAGAACTCTCGCTCATTCTCAACGACGAGGCAAGGCATGAAGCTATGTCGCAAGCGCAATTTAGGCGTGCTCGCCCACAGGCTGCCGGTGACATCGTGTCCTTGCTTGATCGTTTTGCCAGCCGTCCTCGCTAGCGGCAGACGCTTAGTTTGTTTCTGCCAACACCTATCCGTAGATACGTAAACTTATGATCCGAGTAGTTCGCCCAAATGGTTCCTGACCTTTCTCAACCGCAACGCATCCATGTCATTGCCATTGGCGGGGCCGCCATGAGCGCGATCGCCCATATTTTGGTCGTCGGTGGAAACACTGTGAGCGGTAGCGACCAGCTTGACAGCGCCATCTTGGCGAAGCTCCGCGAGAAGGGGTGCGCCATCGCCGTTGGACACGATGCGGCGGCCGTTGCCGGCGTGGACCTGGTCGTTATCTCGACCGCAGTAAAATCCGGCAACGTTGAACTCGACGCAGCTATCGCGTTGGGAATTCCGATTGCAACACGCAATGAGATGATGACGGCTTTTGGTGCTCAACGTCGAACACTAGGTATTTCTGGCACCCACGGGAAGACCACTACGAGCGGTATGGCTGCGGTTGTGCTTATCGCTGCGGGATGGGATCCCTCATTCATCGTGGGAGGACAAATCACTGAGCTGTCCACCGGCGTCCGTTGGGCCGATAGTGAATGGTTGAGCGTGGAAGCTGACGAAAGTGACAGTTCGTTTCTGTGCTTTGGTGCAGAAGCCGTGATTGTCACCAACGTTGAACCTGATCATCTCGATTTTCACGGCTCAATGGGCAATCTCGAAACGGCATTCGATACCTTTGTACGCCAAGCGGCCGGGCCGAGAATTGCCTGTGTGGATGACCCCGGCGTTGTAGAACTGATTGCCCGAGTTGCGCCATTGGCGATCACCACATACGGCACATCCCCACTTGCGCAGTATCGAATTGGGGACATCGCCTCGAACGAAAGCGGCAACCGGTTCACCGTAACTACTCCCGATCGACACCAATACGATCTCTCGGTTCGGTTCCCCGGGGAGCACGTTGTTCGCAACGCGGCAGCGGTGTTTGCCATGGCCACCGAGCTTGGCATCCAACCCGCGGTGAGCATCGCAGCTTTGGCGGGATTTCAGGGAGTTGGTAGGCGACTAGAACAGCGCGGTATGGTCCGAGGAGTGCGGTTCATTGATGATTACGCCCACCTTCCGGCCGAAGTAGCCACGAACGTTACGGCCGTTGATGGCGGACGTGGGCCCCAAAGCTGGGAACGTGTCATTGCCGTGTTTCAACCTCACCGTTTCACCCGAATTCGTGATGTTGGGGTGGATTTTGGTCCTTCGTTTTCCGGTGCAGATATCGTAATAATCACCGGTTTATATGCCGCCGGTCAAGCCCCGATCGAAGGAATTTCCGGTCGCACGGTATTCGACGCAGTGGTTACGAATCGGCAAGGTAAGCCTACATACTACGCAGAGACTCGAACGGAACTGATGGTGCTTCTCGGCGACGTTTTGCAGGCCGGTGATCTCTGCCTAACTATGAATGCTGGAGACCTCACCACTCTTCCCGACGACATGTTGGGTAGTGCGTGGGCCCGGATTGAGGGCGAGGCGTAAAATGCCAACGCCGCAGAAGCTTAGCGAAGGCTCCCTAAAACTCGCCGAAGCGCTTGAGTTTGCGGAGAAAGCACTTTCCGCCAGGCTAGGTAATCGCGTCGACCGAAATGTCCCGCTTTCCGGTTTCACCACTTTTCGGTTAGGTGGTCCCGCGCGAGTTTTTCTTCAGGCTCAAAACGTGCACGACCTTGAGGCTATCGCCGACGTGATGGCTGAATCCTTAGAGCGGATGGGATGTGAAATTCCCATCACAGTTATTGGTCAGGGATCAAATCTACTTATCGGGGACAACGGGTTTCTGGGTGTAGCGATCCATTTGGGCGGAGATTTCGGTCAGATCGCTATCGAGCCAAACTCCGCAAGATCGGTGTTCGAAGTCAATGCGGGGGCTGCAGTCAAGCTTCCGGTATTGGCCCGTAAGTGCGCCGCTGCAGGTTGTGAAGGCTTGGGTTGGATGGTGGGTGTTCCGGGCTCGGTCGGCGGAGCGATTCGTATGAACGCAGGTGGCCACGGCTCCGATGTTGCTGCCAACCTGCAATCAGTCAAGATCATTGATCTGTCTGCGAAAAATAGTCAACGAAGTCGAAGTGTCGGAGCCGATACTCTTTCACTGCACTACCGAACCAGCTCGTTACAGAAACACGAAATTGTTGTTTCGGCAACCTTTGAATGCACTCAAGGTGACCCTTCTGTTTTGGACGAAGAACTCACCGAAATCGTGCGGTGGAGACGAGCGAACCAACCGGGAGGCGCCAATTGCGGGTCGGTGTTCACAAATCCACCCGATCATTCTGCGGGCAAATTGATCGATGATCTTGGGTTGCGAGGCTTTCGGTTAAGCCCAACTGCAACTGCATCGGTCTCGGATAAGCATGCCAACTTTGTTCAAGCCGATCCCAATGGTTCGTCGGCCGACGTATGGGCACTTATCGTCCATGTTCGCGCGGCAGTGTTTGCTCGTTGTGGCATTGCGCTTCACCCGGAGGTGCAAACCCTTGGATTCGATGCAACCCTTCCCTCGCTTCATGAAATTCCGTGAGGAGAGTTATCGGCAAAAAGCTTTAGGAACATCCAGCATTGAAGCCGCTCATTCGACAAGACTAACCGCCGGTAATTTTCATCGATGACCATGTCCTGCGTGGCCAGTCAGCGACGCAAACAAGCAGCACAACAAAGCATTTAGCAAAGCAACACAACGAAGCATTTAACAAAGCAACACAACGAAGCAACACAACGAAGCAAAGCAGCACAATATTTCCCCAACAACTCCTCGCCCCGAGGGAGCACAACACGATGGACTACTCCGATCAATCGATCGGGCTTTCGGCCACAGAGGTCGACAGCTCGGCGTCAACGTCCGCAAATGCCAATTCGTTCGCGTCGAACACAGCGTTAGTAGACCGAGTCGTCAGTGATTCGACACCCGAGCCGGTGGACGCCGTGGACCCGGAGTTGGTCAATCGAAGGACCTCGTTTCCGCGCCTGGTACCAAACACCGAGCAGTCCACTCTGCCCGTGGTTTCGGTGTCGACGAGATCAGCTGATTCGAATGCAAAAGCGGCTCTTGCTGAAACGCCCGTTTTGAGTCTCTTTGGTGACGTTTCCGATGCAGAATTTCCGGAGGTTTCGGCTAACCATCCGGCTCGTTCACTCAGGGCTCATCCAAGCGTGCCCGGTGCTGTCAGTGCGGCTTGGATGCCAGCCCTTCCAGCCTTGGGAACCAAACCAACCCTAGAAATCCGGGCAGCCCAGGCGGCTTTAGCCAAGCGAAACCTTGCGTCGTTGTCAGCTCAGTCGCTCATCCCAGGAACGACGGATTCTGCCTTACCCGTCGGGACAGTCACGCCTACTGGCAATTCGGCGAGCAAACAGCAAGCTCCGGCACGCTCGCGTTCCTTCGAACGGCGTCAACCGGGGTCCTTAGGTGGAGTCCGAGCGACCGTTGGGCGTTGCTCGTTTCCCGCGACTGTTTCACTTGACCATGAAATCGTCGACCATTCGACATCAGGAATCGTGACTCCAGGTCATCGAGCCACTGCAACAGCGTCGGTACGAACAGCGGTACAAGATCACGCGAAAACAGGTACGAAATCGTTTGCCGGCGGGCGAGTCTCGGCCAAAACTGGGGTTCGAACGGCGCCAGAAGCACCCCAATTCGTCATCGACCTACGAGATTTCGAATCTAAAAAAACAGTAGTGGGGCATCGTCGAACGGGCGGAAAGGAGATTGAATCGCAGAACCCTGCATCGAACTACTTCGATGGGCACGGCTACGTGCAAGCACGTGCCACTCCCCAAAGAACAACCCAAACCCAACTATCCAAGCAACCTAGCGGTCAACGAAGAATTTCACTTCGTGCCCGAGTCGTTGAACGAACTGGTCTTTCCTCGAATGTGTTGACCGGCTTGTGCCTTGGCGCGGTTGGACTGTTCAGTGTTGGTGTGTTGGTTTCGCCAGCTATGGCGCTTCATAGAATTGATATTCGACGGGCCGGTGCAGCTGCGCCACGGATTCGAGAGGCGGCGCAATTACGCTCAGGCGAACCGCTGATTTCTCTCGACATCGAAGCGATTCAGCGTCGTGTGGTGGCGTTGCCTGAAGTTTCAGCAGCAAAAGTGGAACGGAAGTGGCCGCGCGGACTTCGGATCACCGTGACCACGAGAACGCCGGTTGTAGTGGTCACTCATGCGGGACGAACCTCTCTCGTAGCCGCCGACGGAACGGTGCTGCGTGACTTCGGAACCGGGGCCGATGTTGTTGATGATGGCATCTCGTATCGGCCAATCGCCACCGCAATGATTGCCCCGGTGGGACAGACGGTCACCGGAAACTCAAAACGGGTGGTCAATCTTGTCGCTGCGCTAACCCCCGATCTTCGAGACCGTGTTGTGTCAGTCATGGTAAGCGGCGATGATTTGGATGCCTCGTTCTCTTCCGCGGAACGAACTGGAGAGCTCACGGTCCGTTTCGGCGATGAGCATGAACTCGAGATCAAGGCGCACGCCCTCGGCGCGCTGTTGGGAGCAGGTTTGGCTGCAAATGTGGCTGCAATAGATCTGACGGTGCCCGATGCCCCAGTGTTACGCCTAGCTCGATAGTGGGAAGTTTCCGCGAAGTTTTAAACCAACCCCTGCAACGATCGTGGAAAGGCAAGGGGAAGGCAAGGGGAAAGACAAACGGAAATACAAACGGAAGATACAAGTGGCGAGGATCGCGAAGCTAGGTTGCGGATCCCGAAGAAACTTGTTCCACTGTCGTTAAAGCCGGTTTGATCTGGTTTAAGGCAAGTTTTGGTGTCAAAACCCCGCTGAATCCGGCAAGTGTCCACTCCCAGGAGCACCAGGACCAGTAACGTGGGAACTTGCATCTGACGACGTTCGTTAATGCAACATGCTCCGGAGGCAGAACACGTGGTCCCACCGCAGAACTACCTGGCAGTGATCAAGGTCGTCGGCGCCGGCGGCGGTGGTGTCAATGCCGTCAACCGTATGATCGACGCTGGTCTCAAGGGCGTGGAATTCATCGGTGTTAATACCGATGCCCAAGCGCTGCTCATGAGCGACTGTGATGTCAAACTCGACATCGGGCGCGAACTCACACGCGGGTTAGGCGCAGGCTCGGATCCTGAAGTCGGTCGCCGGGCCGCCGAAGAGCATCATGACGAAATTTCTGAAGCCATCAAAGGTGCCGACATGGTGTTCATCACCGTGGGCGAAGGTGGAGGCACCGGAACTGGTTCGGCTCCGGTCATTGCCGAGATCGCCAAGTCTCAGGGCGCGCTCACTATTGGAGTGGTTACCCGACCGTTCTCCTTTGAAGGTCGGCGCCGCAGTGTGCAAGCGGAGAACGGGATCCAGCTGCTGAAGGAAAAAGTCGACACGCTGATCGTTATCCCTAACGACCGTCTCCTGAGCGTCGCCAGCGACAAGACCACCATGCTCACGGCATTCAAAATGGCCGATGAAGTATTGCTGCAAGGCGTGCAGGGGATTACCGACCTGATCACTATCCCAGGGTTGATCAACACCGACTTTGCCGACGTAAAAATGATCCTCAAAGACGCTGGATCAGCTCTTATGGGCATCGGATACGGCAATGCCAACGGACGCGCCGCAACGGCCGCTCGTATGGCGATTTCGTCGCCCCTTCTTGAGGCTTCGATCGAAGGTGCACGCGGCATCCTGTTCAACATCTCCGGCGGTTCTGATCTAGGAATCTTTGAAGTCAACGAAGCTGCGGAAATTGTTCGCGAAGTTGCGCACCCCGATGCCAACATCATTTTCGGCACGGTAATTGACGACTCGATGGGTGATGAGGTTCGCGTAACCGTAATAGCCGCAGGTTTTGATCGTTGGGATGACAAGCGGGCCGGTGCAGGTGCTGCAGCTTCGCCGAAATCACCTTCTCGTGATGGTGGTCTTAGGGCTGTACCAAACCCTGCCGACGATGTGTTCTCAACGCCGAGTGATGACCTCGGCATTGATGACGACGAGTTCGACGTTCCGTCGTTTTTGAAGTAGGACCAAATTTGGGCACCCTTGCCGATCCGGAGCGTTGCCCCGCCGCTTACGAATTGCGAAAAGGTGAAAGCGGCCAGATTCGGATTGCCTATACCAATGTGCATTCCGGGTCGTTTGACCTTCTCTCACCCTCTGCACAATCGAGACGTGAGAAGGTCACCGGACTTTCGGCCGTGTCGTGGTTACGACAGGAACACGGAACTACAGTTTGGTCGATTACTAAGGCTAATCCGAAGCAACTTTGGGGATTGCTCGGCGATGCCATAGTCACTAACCAACCTGACCATGCCGTTTCGGTCATAGCTGCTGACTGTGCCCCAATTGCCTTGTGGACTAAGGGCGGTTTTGTGGGCGCTGTTCATGCTGGTTGGAGAGGTCTTGAAGCTGGAATCATCGAACGGACTATTGACAAGATTCGCTTGGAGTCAGGGGAACTTGAAGTATTCGGTTGGCTGGGGCCTTGCATCGGCGCTGAATGCTACGAGTTTGGTGAACCAGAACTAGCGCCGCTAGAAGAGCGCTACGGTCCAAAGGTGAGGGCCACTACGTCAACGGGCTTAGCGTCGCTTGATATGGCGGCGGGCGTTCGGGCGGCCATGGACAATTCCGGTGCTATTTGGTCGGGTTCAGCCAACGCCTGTACCGCCTGTGATGAACAGTGGTTCTCTTGGAGGGCCCGGAAATCCTCTGGCCGTCAGGCACTGTTCGTTTGGTGCGATTCCGGCGCAAACTAGTCCATGCCAACCGAAATCGACGATGCGCTGTTGGAGGTATTGACCGACAAGGTGCGACGCGGACTGGGTGAAGTTAGGGAAGTCACCAGGGCCTCAGGTCGTGATCCCGCACAGGTCACGATCATCGCCGTCACGAAAGGCTGGGGGCCCGAGGCGCCGCTCGCTGCTCTGGCCAACGGTTTGTGTTGGTTTGGAGAAAACTACGCCGATGAACTGGTCCAAAAAGCCTCTGCGGTCCGTGAGGTCCTCGATCGGACTTATCTGGGTTCTGAACCGGTTACACCTCCGCGTTGGACCTTCCAGGGGAAACTCCAAAGCAACAAGATCAACCGGCTCAAAGGTGTCGTCGAGCTTTGGCAGACGGTCGACAGTGTGGATCGAGCCAAAGCGTTGGGGGCACGGGTTCCGGGTGCATCTGTGCTCATTCAGGTGGTCCTTGAAGATTCCGGATCTCGCTCAGGCTGCGATGTGTCGGAAGTGCCCCAAACACTGCAAGCAGCAAGGGCGGCCGGATTAGACGTGCAAGGTCTTATGGGCGTTGGCCCAAATATTGACCTATACGGCACAGAAGCAACGTTGGAGGCATTCGCCCGGCTCCAGCAACTTGGAAGAGTGCATGAACTCAACACACTTTCGATGGGCATGTCCGATGATTACGGGCTAGCGCTTTCCTGCGGAGCCACCCATCTCCGCTTGGGGTCCGTGCTCTTTGGTCCCCGAACCGAGCAGTAGTGGCAAGTCCGAAAAGAATTCGGGGTCCTAGGGTCACACCATGCCGTGTTCCCCCACAACCATCACCTAGGCTTCACGGGTTCCGCATGAACGTTCAGGAGGGCGGATGGCAGGTTTCTTTAATAAAGCAATGGATTTTCTCGGTCTCAGTGATGCTGAGCCGTACGACGATTATCCAACCTATGAGGAGCGGCCAGCGCCGCAAGTTCGGCGCGCCGAACGCCCGCAGCCGATCGGTCAGGGAATGGAAGAGGTACCAAACGTGCGTACCCTGCCACTTCACTCGCCTGAATCCGGTGTAGTTGGAATACAGGCACAACCGCGCTCAACGGGCAGTGGTTCGGTACGTCCGCTAACGCCGAATCCGTCCTCGGCCGCGCAAGTGCACGTTGTGGCACCAAAATCTTTCACCGAAGCACAAGAAATTGGCGAACGGTTTCGCTCCATGCAGCCAGTAATTATCAATTTGACTGGTGTCGATCGTGACCTAAAGCGCCGTCTGGTTGACTTTGCATCAGGGCTTACCTTCGGGCTCAATGGCGACATGAAAAAGGTAGCTGAGAGCGTTTTTATGCTCACTCCAACCAATATGGAAGTTTCGGCAGATGAGAAACGTCGCCTTCAAGAAAGTGGCCTTTATCGCTCCTAAACACGGTTTGTGTTTTTGAGATGATTTCGGTGAAAGGAAGCTTTTGTATGGAACTAACGTCTTCTGTGCTCCGCGACGTTGAGTTTCGGGAAACCTGGAAAGGCTACAACCAGGCCGATGTGGATACGTTTATTGACGAGGTTGCCCTCGGGGTGGATGCGCTACAGGCCCGTATACGCGATCTCACGGACATCTCGCAACGTGTTCAGCAGCAGATGGTTAGCGCCCCAGTCACGCCAACCGACGATGCGGTAAAGCGGACCGTAAATCTCGCTCAACGAGCAGCGGACCTTGTGGTGAGTGAAGCAAAATCCGTGGCAATGAGGACGGTCGCCGATGCGCAGTCGCAGGCGGACAAGATTGTCTCCGAAGCCAACAACACCGCTGCTCGACAGTCTGCTGATAGCGAGGCGGAGTCTTCCCGCATGCTCACGAGCCAAATTGCTGCGGCGCAAAACGCTCATGTTGAACGTACGCGACAACTCGAAACCGAGAGAGCGCACCTCGAGCGTGAAGTGGCGAATCACCGAGCTGAACTCGATCAATTGCGTTCCATCGTGCAATCAACTCGCGACCGGGTTCGTTCGGCTCTTAGTGAGCATTTAGTTCGTATCGACAGCCTCGCCGATACGCTCCCAGACCGGTAGGCATGTTTAGAGTTCTGTTGGAATGAGCATTTCCTTTGTAGGCCTTTCGCGCCTTAGTCATCGAGAAGTTTGATGTTTTGGCTGATGGTGCCGAGGTAGTCCACAAGAGGGTGGTAGTGTCCGCCGTCCTCAGAATGGCTTCAAGCTCCCGGATGTTTGTGCCGAGAGTCCGAAGCGCAGTCTCATGCAGTGCACCTTGTCAAGGTGTTAGGAAGGAACGGTTGTACCAGTGGCTATAGAGAAGTCCCCTGAACCTAAAGCGGTCGTTAAAAACACCAGGGTCGCTGTCATCCCGGTCATTGCCGCTGGGAAAGCCCCTGCAAAATCCACCGCTAAATCCTCCGCTAAATCCTCCGCTAAACCCTCTGAGAAACCCGCCGCTAGTTCCTTGACGGTTTCGCCGTCGAAGGGCGAACAAACCACTAAAAAACCTGCGGCAATGGCTGCAGGTAAGGCTGCGCCTAGCGCGCCTGCGAAAGCGATCATGGAAAAAACTGCCCCCAAAGCTTCTTCTACTTCAACTAAAGGTGACGCCAAGGCACCAAAAAGCGAACATGTCGAAACTCAGGAAATCATGCCCCCCAAGGCTAAGGCCGCAAAGGTTCCTGCTAAAGCTTCAATTTCGACTGGCAAAGCGGTTGTCCTGACCGGAGCGGAGTCTGAGGAAATCGAGTCTGCGTCAGCGAAACCGGTAAAGGCGACCAAGGCGATAAAAACATCTGCTGTGCCACCTGAGGCTGCCGCTGTAGAAAAGCCAGTGAAGGCAGGAAAGACCTCAAAGTCGTTAGCAGACGAGGTCCCGGTGCCCCCAGTGATCAAGGAGCCTAAGGAATCAAAAAAGGCAGTTAAAGCTCCAACGGCAAAGAGTATCGCTGCCGACGCGATTTCGGCCCTCGCGGTGGCTACCCCGTCCGCCGCTGCGCTTGCTGAGAATGCAGCCAAAGCTTTCAAGCCAACCCCGGCACCCACTCCTAGAGTTGCAGCAACTCCAGCAAAGGGCTCACTAGTCCCGATTACTCCTCGGCCAGTCAAGTTATTGAAGGCCCCAGCCCTTAACCCCAACGATCCTTTTGATGGAATAGAGGAACTTTCTGAGGGTCAGTTTCTCTCGCAGCAGCTTGAAGTCCTCACCAACGAACGCCGTCAGTACGAGTCGTCGGCCACAATGCTTCAAGCAGAGGCAGACCAACTAGCTGCCGATATGGAGCCCGGCGATGTTCAGTTCGACGACGAGTCCGGGGAAGGAACTGGAGTTTCAGTCGAGCGCGAGCGCGATATCGCCATGGCACAAAAAGCCAACGAGACGGTGGACGAAATTGATCGTGCGTTGCATCGAATCGGGATCGGCACCTACGGGTACTGCATTGAGTGTCACGAAATGATTAACCGTGATCGCCTTCGAGCCATGCCATTCGCTGTGCTGTGCATGAAGTGCAAGACCGGCGGACTTTCCCGTCGGTGAAGCCAGGCCCGGACGAATGTGTTGGTCGCGACGTGCTTTCGCTGGTTTTGACAGCACCATCCTGGGCCTGCAAAAACGTGACGAAAGGTAGCTGATTTTTCGTGGGTTGGCTCTGTTGGTCGTTGGTGTCCAAATGACCGTTCGCGCTACCCCCAAAACCCTTCCGTTATTGATGTTTGTTTCGATCGTGGCGCTGGACCAGCTCACTAAAACGCTGGTTTTGCGAAACATTGGGTTACGCGAAAGGGTGGCTTCTATCGGCCCGCTCTCTTTTGTGCGCCGTTACAACACTGGCGTGGCCTTTAGTTTGGGGAACGGTTCGGCCATTACAGCGTGGTTGGTTACCGTGGTCGTGGCCGCATTGTTGGTTTGGGTGGTGCGGACGATTTCGCGCGGTGCTCAGCCCCTTTTTGCGGTTCTTTTGGCCATAATCGCTGGTGGAGGCGTTGGAAACCAGCTTGATCGGCTTTTTCGCGGCGGTGGTTGGAACAAAGGTGCGGTTGTTGATTTTATTGACGTGGGCTTGTTCAACTTTGCCATTTTCAACGTGGCCGACATGGCCTTGAGCGTTGGGTGCGTGACACTGGCGGTGTGGACGTTGCTAAGTGACGGGCCACTTCAGCGATCCTCACCCGATGCAGAGGCGGTGTTCCCAGCTACCTTCGGCGAGGACCTAAGGTCTACTGCCTCCCTTAGTCAAACCAACCGTGGTTCCCTCGATGCAGCAGCCACCGACGTTCAGGTGGTCGATTGCAGCTCTTCGAACACCGACGGTGCGGCTTTAGCGGGTCAAAGTTCTACATCCAACAACGAACCTTCTACGAAAGGCAGGTGACGATATGGGAGCAAAAGCCAAAGCAAAGGACAAGTCCAAACTTTCTAAGCTTGCTAGCGAGCATTCCGAACCTGCGCTTGACGCATCCAGGGATTCGGTTCTGGATGGGGCGGATGGCGAGAACGATGTTGACGGTCTCATTGATTTTGATGCTTCCGACGACCGAATCGTTGAAGAAGAGGTGCCCGGGGTCTTTCACAACGAGCGTTTAGACCGAATCGTTGCCGCCATGGCTGGGGCAATTCGGTCCGACGCCGCTGGTTATGTTGACCATGGCAGAGTCCGAGTGAACGGTGCCCTGGCGCTTTCCCGGAGTCGTAAGGTCCGTGAAGGCGATGTGGTGACGATCTCTGTGCCGCCGCAATCCGATGCGCTGGCGCTCGTAGGTGATCCAAACGTTGTGCTCGATGTTGTCTACGAAGACGCTGATGTGATTGTGATCAACAAACCAGCTGGTCTCGTCGTGCATCCCGGTCCGGGCAACCGAACTGGCACCATGGTGCACGGGCTGTTGGCCCGTTATCCCGAACTTGGTGTTCTTGCGGTTGGCGATACTGAGGAACGGCCAGGGATTGTTCACCGGCTGGACAAAGGAACTTCGGGTTTGTTAATGGTTGGTCGAAACCAAGAGGCGGTGACCAACTTGATCAGTCAGTTGGCGGCGCGCACGGTGTCACGGAAATACCTCACGCTTGCGTGGGGCATCTTTGAGGCCAATAGCGGACTCATTGACGCTCCGGTTGGGCGCAGCGATGCAGACCCCACGCGTATGACGGTTAGCTCAACGGGGCGCCCGGCTCGCACCCGCTATACGGTTGAAAGGAGCTTCACGCAGCCCGATCCAGTTACCTTGGTGGAGTGTCGACTTGAAACCGGACGAACGCATCAGATACGTGTGCATCTGGCGGCCATTGGACATCCAGTGGTAGGCGACGCCCGCTACGGTGGTTCTCGTAACGCAGTAAAGTCTCCGAGGCCTTGGCTTCACGCTCGAGCGCTGAGCTTTATGCACCCAAGGACCGGCGAGGAAATGTCCTTCACTGCCGAGGTGCCAACCGAACTTTTGGAAGTACTCACGCACCTCAGCTAAACATTGCGGAGAAGGCCGGTGCCACAAGACCGGTGCCCACAAGAGACCTGTGCCGACAAGAGACCTGTGCCCTGTCGGTTTAGTGCGTGTGAGCTTGCTCGACCGTTGCACTTTCGTGATGGAGGTGTTCGGGTTCGAGATGGTGATCGGTTCCGAGTGGAACAGTATTGGGGATTCCCCTAGCTCGTCGGACCATTTCGGCAAGGGAGAACGATTGTAGGTGGGCTTTCATATGTCCACCTACATTGTCCCAGACGGAAAGAAGTACACACTGGCCTTCGTGATCGCAGGCCCCGTCTTTGTGGGGCTCGCCAAAGTCGCCGAGAACAATTGGTCCGTCAACGGCACTCACGATTTGAGCCAAGGTAATGCTCTCGGGTTCCCTGGCCAAGACATAACCCCCTCCTACACCGCGTTTGGATCGAACCAGGCCAGCACCTTTGAGGGCAAGCAGGATCTGTTCCAAATAGGGCTGTGGTAGGCCGGTGCGTGCGGCGATGTCTCGAACGCTTTGCGGCCCGATGTCTTCCGCGTGCAATGCCAACGAGAGTAAGGCCCGACAAGCGTAATCGCCACGTGTACTGACTCGCATAGTCCCCACACCTTACCGGGGCCAGCTTTGCTTTGGTGTCTAGAGCCGGTCGTTGTTAGGACTGTGGCGTTTGGCGGCCCAATTTTCATACCCAGGCCGCTTTCGCGCCCTTTTGTCTCACCGGTCGACAACAATGAACCATGGCCAAGAAACAAACCGACGGAATCCAAACCCCCGCTGTTCCAGTTCCTGCTGTATTTGAACCAATGGATGGTGCCTTGGATATCGCCGAGGTGGTTTCTGGCCCGGGTGTGGCAGCGGAGGCGCCTGCGGAAACGGAAACGATTTCGTCGCCCGGAAAGGTGATGCGAATTGGGTCAATGATTAAGCAGCTGTTGGAGGAGGTTCGCCAAGCTCCCCTTGATGAGCGGAGCAGGGTGCGCCTGCGTGAGGTTTATCAGCAATCGGTGAAGGAGTTGGCGAGCTCATTGTCTCCTGATCTGCGAGAGGAATTGGAACAATTGGCTTTACCGTTTGCAGATTCGGAGGTGCCTTCGGAGTCGGAACTTCGCATTGCCCAGGCGCAGCTGGTTGGGTGGCTGGAAGGTTTGTTCCACGGAATTCAGGCCACGCTGTTTGCCCAGCAGATGGCGGCGCAGGCTCAGCTTCAGCAGATGCGTCAATTGGGTATGCCTGGGGCTGAGGGAGGGCCAATGGTGGCTCAGCAGCAGAGCAAAACGGGACCTACCGGTGGGGGAACATACCTTTAGCGTGTTCGTCCGTCGCGTGTTTGAGTCCCGTAGTTTGTTCGTTCCTAGTTGTTTTTTCGTAGTTTCTCCGCTTGAGTAGGTCGTTTCGTTGGCTGGTTCTTTTACCCATCTCCATTTGCACACTGAGTATTCGATGCTCGATGGTGCGGCACGTATTGAAGAGGTGGTGGCTGCGGCGCGGGCCGATGGGCAGCCAGCGGTGGGTATTACCGATCACGGCAATATGTACGGGGTACTGGATTTTTACAAGGCCTGCAAAAAAGTGGGCATCAAACCCATCATCGGCACCGAGGCATATATGGCGGGGGAGTCACGCAAAGAGCGTCCGGTTCGCCGGGGCCGTCTTGATGATGGCGATCAAGGAGAAGGCGAAAAGCTTTACTACCACCTGACCTTGTTGGCGGAAACCACCCAGGGTTACCGAAACTTGATGAAGCTTTCCAGCCGGGCTTATTTGGAGGGTTACTACTACAAGCCCCGTTTGGATTGGGAGTTGCTAAGCGAGTTGCACGAGGGCATCATCGCCACAACGGGATGTCTGGGCGGCGTGGTCTTGCAGGCGCTTCTGGCTGGTGACGAGAAAGGTGCGCTAGTGAAAGCGGCGCGGTTGCAAGACATTTTTGGCCGCGATTCGATGTTTGTGGAAATTCAGGACCATGGCATCCCGGCGCAGCATCAAACCAATCCGCAACTCATCGAGATTGCCCGCAAGATAAAAGCGCCGCTCTTGGCCACCAACGATTCGCATTACACCCACCGTGAGGACCATTTGGCTCACGACGCGTTGCTATGCGTACAAACGGGTGCGTTAATTGCCGACACGAAGCGATTCAAATTCGAAGGCGATCAGCACTACTTGAAATCGGCCACAGAGATGCGTCACCTGTTCCGCGGATGGGAATCTTCGTGCGATAACACGCTGTGGATTGCCGAGCGCGCTGAAGTGGAAATCGAATTCGGTGTTACCGAGCTTCCTGATTTTCCTTTGCCTGAGGGTTTTGAAACCCAAGCTGAATACTTGCGACACCTGGTGTACATCGGCGCCCACGAGCGTTGGGGTGCAGTGCTCGATGATCGCACTATTGAACGGGTTGACTTTGAGCTCAAGGTCATCAGCGACATGGGTTTCCCTGCGTACTTTCTAGTCGTATGGGATCTTATTAAGTACGCGAAGGACAACGGCATCCGTGTTGGCCCCGGTCGTGGGTCGGCTGCCGGTAGCGCTGTTTCGTATTGCCTGCGCATTGTGGATCTTGACCCCATCAAGTACGACTTGTTGTTTGAACGGTTCTTGAATCCCGG
>JAYUVJ010000526.1:0-2533 GCA_043754155.1 Acidimicrobiia bacterium | reverse complement strand
GGCGATTTCAACGGGGGCGGGGACTTGCCGTTGACCCGACCGACACCTCACCTCACAATCGTTGCATTACCGGACACTTGGGGGTGCTTACCGGACCCCCATACATATCGTTAGGCCGTATGGCACAGCGCCTCTACTGTTGGCGGTGTCGTATCGAGGTTTCGATGCTGGACGAGAGCGAGTGGGCGGAGATTGCGCCATTGTTGGCTATTGGCTTCGCGAACGTGAGGCAGTTTCGCCAGGATCACTCAGTGGGGCTCGCTGAGGTGCCCTCGCAGGTATTCGGCGATGCCGCGCTTCGGCGATACTTCGAGCTTACTGGCCATGCGGAAGAGGATCCAAGCGCACTTGAGCACCACCGCCTCAGCAAATTCGGCCCGCCCTGTAGCAGCTGTGGCAAGCCTCTGCGGACGCCAAGCGCGGCGCATTGTGCTGAGTGCGGGGTCATGCGTGCCTAACTACTTGTTGCAGCGGTCCGTGGAGCACCGTGGCCGCACTGCGCTCGCAATGGATTGCGCGCTCATCAGTGCGGAATGGCAGCGGTGGCCGGCCGCTGAACAGAAGCGTTAGCTGTCATGGCTTGGGCACCTAGAACCACCGCAGCGTTGCTGACACTGTTAATCGCTTCGGCAGGCGTCTGCGCTCAGGAACAACGGCCATCGCTGCTCCAAGTTCTTGCCGCCCCAGAACGTTACGACGGAAAGACCGTCGCGTTGATCGGATACTGTTCAGCCGAATTCGAAAATGTGGCCATTTACCTTCAAGCCGACGACTCACGAAACGCGCACTTCCCGAATGGCGTGTGGTTGGACGTTGACGATCTTCTTTATGCCGGATCGAAACCCGTGAAAGGGTCGTGCCGAGTGAGCGGAACGTACAGCGCCACGCGCAAGGGCCACATGAGTTACTTCACGGGAACGCTTACTAAGGTGCAACGCTACGAGAAGTGGCCGCCACCTCAGAAACGGGGAAAGCCATGACAGCTAACCACGCCCTGGAGCGGTCGAAATGGCAGGCTGCGGCTTCGCCTCGCCTGCCCGCCGCTCAGGGCAAACGTTAGGCATCACGAAATGTCCGTGCTGAGCGAGCAACTTCGCCAATGGCATGTCGCCGCGGCAGACTTGGGATTCAAAATTCAGGCACCGTTTATCTTGGAGACGCCCGGAGGCACATTTCAATATTTTGCGCGCCTTCCCGAATTTGGCTCAGAGAATGGGATGCTCATCGTCGTGGGGAAGTACGTCGGAGATCAATTCCACGGTGCGATTGAATGTGGCTACGGGATTACGTGCCTTTCAGAACACGATGAACCTTACGACCGTCGCGTGTTTGTCGATATGCTCAGTGACTGGAGCTGGACCGGGCAGGCGAGTGAAACGCCCGACTGGCTCATCGATACCTCAAAGGAATCGTGATGCCTAACAACGCGTTCGAGCGGACCGTAAGCCAGTGTGGGCCGCGTCTGGCCGCGGCACGGTCATCGTGGCCGGCCGCTCAACTCGGTCGTTAGACGTCACATGAAGCATCACGGCGCACCGAACCCATCTCCCCCGGTAAACCTGAGCCGTGAAGAACTCCTCCTCATCAACAACGCGCTCAATGAAATACTGAACGGCCCCGAAGCAATTGAAGACTGGGAGTTTGAGACGCGGGTGGGTTGTCCACGGTCCCAGGCGCTGGCACTCTTGAAGCGAATAGGGTTAGTGCTAACCCGGGGCGGGGAGTGAGGCTGTGACGTCTAACCATTCACTGGAGCGGACAGATTGGCGGGCTGTGGCTTCGCCTTGCCCGCCCGCCGCTCAGTTTCGTCGTTAAGCAGCACAAGATGCGCGCACGGGCCGGCTCAGCAGTCATTTTGGCGCTTTTGGCTTGTTCGGCGGCTGGCTCGTCACCTGAAGATACTGCGGTTCCATTCACGACGATAATCAGATCAGACAACTCGGGAGTGGAAGCGCGGGAGGGTGTTGTCGCGCGCGATCAACGGGAGTTCGAAGGTATTTGGGCAAGACATACGACAAACCGGTTTCCCCGGCCTCCACCACCATCAATCGACTTCGAGACCTTCCAGGTCCTGGGCTATTTTCTGGGCACGCGACCGAACCCTTGTTATGGAATGTCGATTTACCGAGTCAGTCGAACGGGCGAACGCCTCGTCGTCACCTACAAGACGACGGCTCCGCCTCCTGGTGTCATGTGTATTGCGACGATCGCGACTCCTGCTCACTTCATCGCGGTACCCAAATCTTCATTACCGGTCGCTTTTGTGGTGGAGTGAGGTGCTGCTTAACAACCCATTCGACCGGCCGCAATCCCAACCTCGCTGGCGCTTGGTTGGGCGCCGGTCAATGAATCGTTAGGTCGCATATGTCGCCAAAGGTGCAGCAGTACATTCAATCCCTCAAGGAGCAACTTCCCGGGTTCGAAGCGGCTGACATCTCGAGCATCGATGCCATCAACTGCGAGGGCGAGAACGCACTGCACATTGCCATTCACCGCGGCGACACAGAGGTGGCGAAGCTATTGATTGCTGAAG
>JAYUVJ010000525.1:0-10652 GCA_043754155.1 Acidimicrobiia bacterium | reverse complement strand
AGAATTGGAAGGAGTTTAAGTTTGCGGTTCATAATGGTCTTTCGTACGGGTGAATCGTGAGAGCGGCGGATCAGCAGGGATGAGCGAGATTGTTCAGAGTGAGGCGTACGCTCACGGTGAATCGCCAGCGATATGACGCCACGGGCACAACACGCGGTCGAGCAAATACACAAAGGAAAACAGTGCGATGCTAAGTGTGGTTACTACCAGTACGCCTACAAAAACCTGGTCGTAGCGAAAACCGCGTTGCGAGCGCGCAATGTAAAGGCCAAGGCCTGAGGTGGCACCGATACTCTCGCTAATAGCGGCAGCCGCAACTGCGTAGGTAAGAGAAATTCGAAGTCCAGCCAGTGCGGCGGGAAGTGCGGCGGGTGCCAGCAGGAATCGGAATTGCTGTGCTTTTGATGCACCCAAACTTCGCACCAAATCGAGCGTTTCGCTATCGGCGGCCCGCAGACCGGCATTGGTGCTTACCGCTACAGGAAAGAACACCACCAAGGCAACGACGACGATTTTCGGCGCGAGTCCAAAGCCAAACCACAACACCAAAATGGGCGAAAGAATTTGAACCGGAACTGTTTGGCTGGCAATCAGGAATGGTTGCACGGCACGTCCAAATAACGGCAGTGCAACGGTCGACACGGCAACCAACACACCGCCAACAACACCGGCAATCGTGCCAAAGACTGTTTCAACGAGAGTGGTGGCAATGTGAGCCGGAAGCAAAGCCCGCGTGCGCCAGAAGGCCGCCATGATCTGCGACGGTGGTGGAAAGATCGCGGAGCCGCGCCCTAAGAATTGCCAGAGACCAAGCAAAAAGACGACGGTCACCAGCGGCGGAAGAATCTGGCGCGAGCGCGTCCCAAGAGGACCGCGACGAGCGGGGGGCATTATCGAAACTTGCTGGTGAGGCTGTCGATCGTGGCGGCGTTCTCATCGAGGCGGGATTGGGCCACCTTGATGATCGAAACGCAACTATCGGCACCGCTCAGCAAGGTCGCTTCATGAACGGCCCTACTAAGTGCCCATATCTGATCGGGTTCACCTTCAACGGTGGTGCCGAGCGCGCCAACCTCGTAGGTAAGGCCCGATTGTTCGATCACGGCAATAGCCGCTTCGATGTGTTTGTAGTGATCGCCTTCAGCGCCTGCGTTCGACACCGTCGGGCCGCCTGCATCACCCGAACGGTCGGTGCTCTCAACCGACCGGTAAGCCGGACCGGGAGCACCTAATGGGCTGGGTAAACATTGAATCTCTAGAAGCATCTGCTTCCCTCCGCTCGAATTACCGAGATCAGGTTCCGGGGTCGTCATTGCTGACTCTCAGCCAACTTGCGTTAGCACCCCCAGCAGTTCGTACTGGACGCCCACTTTCTACCACGAGATCAGGCCGACCTCGTCCGCTCTCCAATTTTGGTGCCGACACTGAACACGATGCATTGGGCCACTAACCACAGCGAGGTCAATTTCAGTTCACACACGCATATGCCGCAGCGATCAGCGCCCCACTTGTTGCCGAGCCAATGATTCCTGGGCTCATGCGGTTCATCATGTACGCCAGGGTCATCTTTCGGGTGGTGTCCACGATGATCATCGATCCGCCGTAGCCACCCCAGAAACAAATCCCTGGATCGTTAGGCAGATACGGCAGCGTTGTGGTTTCCGGCAAGCCGTAACCAATGCCAAATCGCAAAGGGATTCCCAACACCAGATCGATGCCGTTGGCCTGTTCGTCGAAGATCACTTTGATGGTTTCGGGCGAGAGCAGCCGCACCCCATTGGCACTTCCGCCATTCGCCACCAACGATTGCACTAACGCAACCGATCGCGCATTCCCATGACCATTGGCGGCACCAATTTCGGCACGACGCCACCCTTCGCTGTTGGCCACAGAGGCATGAGACGCAGGTCCCATAAACGTCTTCATGGCCACGCCGTTGGGATCCAGTTTGGTGAAGTCAATGTTGCCAACCAACGGTGGCGGCGGGATGATGTCGGAAACGCGGCCAAACTCCTTCGGGTCAAGCCCTATGTGAAAATCAGCACCCAAGGGGCCAGCCACGTCCTCGGCGAAAAACTGACCGAGCGTTCGCCCCGTTACGCGACGGATCACTTCCCCAACAAGATGGCCCTGGTTCTGCGCGTGGTAACCCGATGCCGAGCCCGGTTCCCACCACGGTGCCTGTGCGGCAAGTCGGGCGGTTGACGCCTCGCGGTCGTAGATGTCCTCAACCGTGATGGGCTGCTCCCAAGCCGAAACCCCCGAAGTATGGGACAACAGGTGACGGACCTCAACGTTTTGTTTGCCGTTGGCGGCGAACTCCGGCCAGTAGGCGGACACCTTCTCGTAGACGTTGAGCAGCCCGCGATCGTGAAGAATAAGCGCGCAGAGGTTTGTCATAGTCTTGGTTGTCGACCACACGTTCACGATCGTGTTCTGTTCCCATGGCGTGGTCTTGGCGGCATCGAACCAACCACCCCACAAATCGACCATCGGCTGATCGTTCATCCGCACCGCGAGCGATGCACCCAAATCCTCACCGGAGGAGAGTTGCGAGGCGAACACCTCCCCCAAGCCATCGAACCTGCTGTCGCAAATACCTTGAACATCGCTCATGTGAACACCTCTTTTGGTTGGAATCAGTTGTTGGTTGGGATCTGTGTTTTCGTTGTTGTAGCTGTGGTCTGTTCGTTGCCAGCTTCATCTGATCACGCTGCTGCCACCGAAGCCAATGCGGCTTTCTCGCTTGAACTCCAACAGGGCTCGGCTGGCGATCCGTGACGAATTGGTGCCAAGTTGCCCGAATAGTGCGTCACCAATCGGTCACGCTGTCACCAGTTGGTCACGATCTTTGCTTGACCGATTCCGCAAGACACTGGTATCTATCCCCCACTAACTGTTTGCAAGAACCTGGAGTTTTTCGGTGAACTCTCGGGCTTGAAACGCGCAGAACGACGAAAACGCGCCACCGACGTGGCCGAACAATTAGGCCTCAGTTACCTGTTGGATCGCAAAGCGTCAAATCTCTCCGGTGGTGAAGCTCGCCGACTGCACACCGGTTGCGCCCTGGTCCACCGCCCCAAACTCCTCATGCTCGACGAACCAACCGTAGGGGCCGACGTTGCCACCCGAGTGCAGCTCATCGAAGCGGTGAAGTCCCTAGCAAGCGAAGGTGCTGCGGTGGTTTACACAACGCACTATCTACCAGAGGTCGAAAACCTCGGTGCCTCCATCGTCATCATCGACAACGGCGTGGTGTTGGCTTCGGGCACCAAAGATGAACTGATGACGCGACACCAGATGCAAGGAGTGGAGTTTTCTACCACCGTCGAACTACCAAGCACGCTTATGACCGAGCTCGGAGCGATAGCAACCGCACCCAAGGCCTACCGAATTCTTGGTGACCTAAACCTACGTACACTTATCGATCGTTTGGGCGATCATGCCTCGTTACTAGTCTCGGTTGAAACCCTGAAGCCCGATCTCGAATCGGTGTTTCTCTCAGTAACTGGCAACTCACTGATCGAAAACAGCGAATCGAATGAGTCCGTTTATTCCAAGGATTCCAATAGTTCCGAGACAACAGCCAAGGCGGACCGATGAGCGCTTCTCTAGCAATCGTTAAACAGCAGTTTCGGATCATTCGTCGCGATCCGTGGTTCCTAGCCATCATGTTTGGCATGCCCATGATTGCCATGCCGTTGCTAAAGCGCACCATGGCGATTTCACTTCAAGCCAGTGGGTACGCCAATGCCACTGGAGCTGAGCAAGTGGTTCCAGGTCAGGTCGTCATGTTCGGCTTCTTCGTCGGTGGATCCGCCGGCTTCTGCGTATTCCGCGAGCATGGCTGGAAAACCTGGGATCGGTTGCGAGCATCGTCGGCCACGCCAACTGGGCTGCTTTTCGGCTTTGCCACACCCTGGGTCATCATCCATGTGCTGTTCCGAATGGCGTTGTTCGTGGCGGGCGATTTGGCTCTCGGCTTGCGGCTCAACGGAGGTTCAATTTTTGCCGCGCTCGTGTTGATGCTGGCCTACGCCACGTGCGTAATCGCCATCATTATGTTGACCACCGCAACGTTTCGCACGGTAAACCGGGTCTTCTCAATCGGGCGGGGTTGTTTTTGTTTGAATGACTGCTGATTGGGTTGGTTGTTGGCCAGAATTGGCATCATGGCTGCTGATGAGTTTTCGATGTTGGAGTTGTTGATTGGGCTTCCCAATGTTCGGGTGTTACATGTCGAGAAGCTTGATGGGGTGTTGGAGATCCATTTGGAGACCGCTGTCCCGACAGCATTTTGCTTGTCGTGTGGGATGGCTGGGGTGGTGAAAGACCGCCCGAAGGTAAGGTATGCGGACTTACCTGCGTTTGGGCAACGAGCAGTTTTGGTTTGGCATAAGTATCGGTGGAAATGCCCGGGTGAGAATAGTACGTGGACAGAGGAACGGCCGGATATTGCTGCGCGGTCGTCGTCAGCGATGACGCATCGTGCTGGGTTGTGGGCCACGATCCAAATTGGCCGGTTCGTGCGACCTGTATCCCAGGTTGCTGCTGAGATTGGTGTTTCATGGAACACCGTGATGGGAGCGGTGATGTTTTATGGCAGCCCGTTGATTGATGATCCGGAACGACTAAAAACTGTTTCCCAGTTGGGTGTTGACGAGACCGTGTTCCAGTCAGCAGGTATTAACCGGCGTCGTTCGTTTGTGACCGCAGTATCGGATTTGGAAGCCCGGAAAGTTCTTGATGTGTTCGAGGGCCGCCAACGTGTTGACCTGGCAAATTGGTTAGCAGAACAGCCTGTGGTGTGGCGCGATCAGATCGCTGTGGTCGTAACGGATTTACATGAACCGTTCCGCAAAGCAATCACCGAGCAGCTCCCGGGGAGCGTGCTTGTCGCTGACCCAATGCATGTGGTGATGTCCGCGAATCGTTGCCCAGACAAAACCCGGCGTCGAGTACAGAATGAGCAGTTAGCGCATCGTGGCCGGGCGCATGAACCGCTTTATGGTGTCCGGAAATTGTTGCTGTTCGCTGCAGAGAAACTTGCGCCACGGTTGAAGAAACGTTTCGATGTGATGCTCGCGTACGGTGACCCAAACGGTGAAGTGTACGAGGCATGGATGATGAAAGAACTCGTCCGTGACATTTACACCCTCTACGGAAAACCAGACGAAGCCAAACATTGGGTTGACTCACTCGTCACTGATTGCAAAGAATCAGAGGTGCCTGAGATCCGTGGGCTTGGCCGAGTCCTCAAGCAATGGCGTGACCCTATTTTGGCTTGGCACATCACCGGTGCATCAAACGGGCCAGTCGAAGGCTTGAACTCGATCATCAAAAAGCTGAAACGAGTAGGAGCCGGATTTCAACGATTCGATCATTACCGAACCCGCATCCTCCTCGCCATCGGCGACGTCAACTGGAACAACCTCAACCCCGCCGGATTATGAAGAGCCCCTTAACAACCAACCCCGCCGACTCCACGCCGGGAAATCAGCAAACCAACGATAAGATCAATCCTGCACCGACCAATAGAATTCACCAACCACCTGCCGGGCTTTACCAACGGGCGTCGGGTCCTCATGCTTAACACGGCAGACTAAACCGGGTCTACGTTCATGCAGAGGGGATGGTTATCACTGGGGCGCTGTTCAGTCTAGAGATGCTGTTATCAATTGCGATCGCTTTAGACGATTCCCGATAAAGCTCAAGACGCATAACCGTTGGCGGATCGGAAGCTGTGACGTACAGCTTTCCAACGTATTTTTCTTTGTCTTGGAAGGTACGAACCGCAAATGAGTCGGTCCCGGAAAGAGCGTGAAACTCACCTTTACTCTCAAGACTTCTTAAGGCAACAATAAGCGGCGGTTCAATTACTCGGAGCTTCATCGAGGCTTTCCATGCCCCTTCCGAATCTCGAACAAAAGATTGGTTGTTAACTATGATTGTTGTCCCTAAATTTATTCTATTCGGTGGCCAATATATAATATTGCACCGCCTCAGAGAGGAAGTTTTGTCTATGCACATACTTTTTGCTAATAGTGTTTTCCTTATGGCCTGCTTGACCGAAATGGTCTCTGGCGTCAACCGATTTGGGCTGGCGCAGCTGTGACATAACAGCACCAGTGTCAGAATTTGGAAGTTACGAATTCTCATGGCTGTGGTGGTGTCCAGGTCCAAGTCTGAACGACAGAAAGGCCTAAGGCTCCACCCATCCCAACCCCAACTCCCGAGTAGACCGTGTAAATATTGTTAAAAAACCTTTGACCCGAACTACTACTCGTCAGGCCCATGCAAAACGGGCTCTTCATAATCGGGCGGGGTTGAGGAGGTTCCAGTTGACGCCGCCGATGGCTAGGAGGATGTGGGTGCGGTAGTGGTCGAATCGTTTGAACCCTGCGGCGACTCGTTTGATTTTCTTGATGGTTGAGTTCAACCCTTCGGCTGGACCGTTTGAGGCCCCGGTGGTGTGCCATGCCAAGATCGGGTCACGCCATTGTTTGAGGACTCTTCCGAGGCCACGGATCTCTGGCACGGTTGAGGCTTTGCAATCGGTGATGAGTGAGTCAACCCAGTGGGCTGCTTCCTCGGGTTTTCCGTAGAGGGTGTAAATGTCACGGACGAGTTCTTTGAACATCCATGCTTCGAACACTTCACCGTTCGGGTCACCAAACGCGAGCATGACGTCAAGGCGTTTCTTCAACCGTGGTGCGAGTTTCTCTGCGGCGATCATCAACAATTTTCGGACACCGTAAAGTGGTTCGTGCGCCCGGCCACGATGCGCAAGCTGTTCGTTTTGGACACGCCGCCGGGTTTTGTCAGGGCAACGATTCGAGGCCATGACAACATGCATTGGGTCAGCAACGAGTGTTGCCTCGGGTAACTGTTCGGTGATGGCTTTGCGGAACGGTTCATGTAAATCCGTAACAACCACCCCGATCTGATCCCGCCACACCACAGGCTGCTCGGCTAACCAATTGGCCAGGTCAACACGTTGACGGCCTTCAAACACATCCAACACTTTTCGGGCTTCCAAATCAGACACTGCCGTCACAAACGACCGACGCCGGTTGATCGCAGCTGATTGAAACATGGTCTCGTCAACACCGAGCTGGTTAACGGTTCTTAACCGTTCCGGGTCATCAATCAACGGTCCGCCATAAAACATCACTGCTGCCATAACCGTGTTCCACGAAACACCAATCTCAGCAGCAACCTGGGAGACTGGGCGCACGAACCGGCCGATTTGGATCGTGGCCCACAAACCAGCACGATGCGTCATCGCTGACGATGACCGGACGGCAATGTCAGGTCGTTCCTCTGTCCACGTATGATTCTCACCGGGGCATTTCCAGCGGTACTTGTGCCAAACCAACACAGCTTGTTGACCAAACGCTGGTAAGTCTGCATACCTTACCTTCGGGCGGTCTTTCACCACACCAGCCATGCCACACGAAGAGCAGAACCCGACCGGGACAGCGGTCTCCAAATGGATCTCCAACACCCCGTCATGTTTCTCAACACTCAGCACACGAATGTTCGGAAGACCAATCAACAACTCCAACATCGAGAACTCATCAACAGCCATGCAAGCAATTCTGGCCAACCACCACCCCGATCACCAGTCATTCAAACAAAAACAACCCCGCCCGATTGGGAAGACCCGCTAAAGCTAAGAATCGATGGAAGTTTGCCTTGTACCGTCCAACCGGGACCCAGTTTCGCCATCACTTTTAACGGGGTTAGAGATTCTGGCGTATTTGAGTTTGCAGACCAGATCAACTCATCATCAGCGTCATCAGCAATTTCATTCGGGCCGGGCGTTCGAATTTCAAGCTTCACTGCGTGGAGGCTTTTACAATTCCTAGGAACGATAGCCAACCCGTTACCAACCCGAGTTAATCCAAATGGTCGTTCAGGCGAACATCCGGAAAGTAGCAGGGGAACAAGTAGCGCTGCAGTCGCTATTCCGAAAAGTGTTCTGATGCGCATTGAACTGCCCTTCATACTCACTGGGGCGTCGTTGTTGGGGCTATACATTGAGTGTAGTTGCCCGTCTCGTAATTGGCGAGATTCTCAAAGACGTTGCACTGGCCTTGTATTCCGTAAGCAACTCCGTACTCAACGGCGAATGCAGGTCCCAAGACCGCCCACTGCGTGGCGTGCGCTGATTCGTGGGCAAGCACATCAGCGTTCATGGGTCTAAAAGTCGCATCAGGGTTGCGTTTTTGATTGAGTATCGAACGCCGACTGGTCATGAAGCCTTCGGCAAGAAGCGGTCACGCTCGACTCTGTAGCTGAAGAGGCTAAAGCGCAGCTGAATGCTGTCGGCGGGTCTATGGACGCTTCTTTTATAGAACTCTGACGGATCTAGAATTCTGGCGACAACTTGATAACCTTCAAAAAACTTGACACCGACGACATCCGACGCCGCATCCGGGCAGTCCGTCCAACCATTTGAGTGCAGAAAATTGGTCGCTTGAACAGAAGATGCAAGGTTTGGATTTCGCGAGCCAAAGACAATGAAGAAGTTGTGATCGATGACGAAGAATTCATACCGAGAAAACCACTCACTCCCCAGCGATGCCGATATCTGCTTAGTTAGCCAGTTCCCTGGCAAACGCAGCGATCGAAGATCAGGAACAGTGGCGGGCTTCGAACACTCGGTTCTTTTAGCTGGCGCGAAAGAGGACAATTCCGTCTCCTTAGATTTGCCCGTACACCCGAACAACAGCAGCATGAAAGCACTGACAACTAACAGTTCGTTTCGCCTAGAACGCATACCAAAGCCATCCAATGAAAAAGCAAACAAAGGCAATGGAGAGGACTAACAAGAGCACATTCTTGGAAACAACTTCGTGGGTTCGGGTGTCTAGAAGCACAGATTGACCAACCCGAAGATTTGTATTGCAAAGCTTGGCGACTCTGCTATTTCGCAGCACATTCAAACAATCTTTAGCTTTACCAACGACTTTAAAAGTTCTTCCAAAGAGAAACGGGGCAGACTGTTTCCGCACAAATTGGACCAAAATCAGTTCGACCACAAAAGCTCGCGCAATTGCTTGCGACCTTGATTTTGGATAGTATTCCCTCACCCAATGCATTTTCTTCTATCCAAAAAAACTAGGAAAAGTAAACGTGGTTGTATCAAAAATGTGGACGTCAGCACCAGCTGCCACACCTACAGCTACTCCGACATACACCGTGTATATCCCATTGAATAATCCACCGGTTGTCAGGAAATTTTGAACAACCGGTTCGCCAATTCCAGCACAGACGGAAATTAAAGCACCGCCACCTATAGCAGCCTTAAACGGTAAGCACGCTGATAACCCGTCGAGCTGGCTCCCTGACGTGGCATTCGTGAACAACTGGCCGGCCGAACCCAAAGCGCTGACGCTCGGTCCGGCCCCGACGCCAGCGGTCCCCGCAATAACTGTGCGGCCACCAATCACTCCAACACACCCTTGGGCATTGACTACACCGAAAAAGCTGAGATCACCATCAACACAAGATAGTGATCCTGAGGGGACGAGCGTCCCATTGGTGTAGCCCGAATAGAGCTGGCGAAGAAGGCTCGTGTCTGAGGTGCCAACGGTAGGAAGGAATCTAGCGGGCTGACCCGGCCCAGCGGGAGCCAGTGTGTTACAGGTTAAGGCTTGAAGCGATGAGGTTGGGCTTTGTTGGGTCTGAAGCGATGAAACACAGCCCGAATAGCTCTGGCCTCCGCCGCCACCGCCGAAGTCATTCACGTAACTCACTATGCCGTAATTGGCAGAGGGGTCAACATAGGGTTGAAAATATGTTGGTTCGCTTGGTGCAGCCCAAATGGCGTTGTTTGCGTCGTTGATGGATTGCGCGATTGCCCAGGCAGGTTCGCCTGCTTGTATTTGTTCAAACGCGGCCACCGCCGTAGCCGCTGTGGGTGTGTAGGCCAGCTCGCCTGATCTGTCGGTTGCGTATGGCGTTGAAACGCTAACGCCAGTTGGGGCAACGGTCGCGATCGTTGATGATCCATCCGAGTAATTCTCTACGTAGTTATAGACACCGGCAGAAGGATTCGCCACTTCGTAAGAAACGACCTCAGGGGGATAGTAACTGGGTTGAGAATCTGCGAGCCATGAGAGGTCATACTGACTGAAGTCGATGTTGTATTCATCGTGCCCTGTTGGGTCGCTCATATTGAGCGGGTTATTCGATACGTAGGAGTACCGGTTGAGTGTTGCTGGTGAGCTGGTCGATCCGAAAATGGTGTCGCGTCCGCGGAATGATCCGCCTGCGGGGTTGTACCAGCGCGCCCCCATATTTACGTCGCCGGTTGTTGCGTCGGTGAATTGGCCTTGGAAGCCAAGCGGAGAGACCGATCCGGTTGCTTGTGTAACCGCACCAAACGGGTCGAATTGTTTGGTTTGCGTGACGGCTGCACCGTTAGTACCGTACCAAACAATGGCGTCACCGTGACGGTCCAGCACAACTGCTGCGGTTACTCCGCCTGTGGTTTCAGCGAGCAGTTGACCGTCCTGTGCGCGCGCGAATTGTGAACTGAAACCGATCTGTGATGCGGGGGCAATCGCGGTGGGTTCCAAACTGAAACCGCTGTAGCGAGGATAGGTGGTTGTCCCTGCGGCCACTCTCGTGGTGACCCGGTC
>JAYUVJ010000524.1:0-3939 GCA_043754155.1 Acidimicrobiia bacterium | reverse complement strand
TGGCACTGGCGTGTTGTTGATTACCGAAGACCTTGAAGAAGCCATTGCCCTAAGCGATCGGATCGTTGTGCTCTACGAAGGCCAGATTGCCGGCACTGTCGACCGGGGCCACGCCGACGTAACCGAACTCGGTCTCCTCATGGGTGGCCAAAAGTGAGGCGCTCATTGCCTTCCGTTCGGGCTCGCCAGCGTTGGTCTTGGATTGGCAGTGGGGCTCGGTTGCTTTCTGTTTTTCGGGCAGGATGCACGATTATGCAGATCGGTTGGAAGGTATGGCCTTTTGCCAGCTTCTCCGAGTCCGGATCGCGGCGGCGAATCGATGGTGGGGCTCGGTCGTTTTCTGCTTTTCAGGGAGGATGCACGATCGTGCAGATCCGCAATCGATGCGCTGTTGTCGAAACTGAGGATCGGCCCGAGGGGGAGCGCGAGACACGCCTAGGTCTAACCTCCTTCGCTCAACGCTGCTTGACCGCTATGTCTTCGGTGCAACTGCGGTTTGGCCATTGGCGGAACATCGTTGCCTGGGTAGGCCAGCGATGATTCGGTTGGAGCGACGCTCGACATTTCCAAAGTGGTTGAACTGGGCGGTGCCAATTGGTTCGATCGTGGCCGCGCTGTTCGCTGGTGCACTGTTGATTCTGTCGAGTGGAAACAGCCCGTGGCGTACCTATGCGCGCATAGTTGAGCGTGCCTTCTCATCGCAGGATTCCTTTTCGGCGACGTTGATTGCCGCAACACCTCTCCTGTTTACCGGCCTCGCGGCCGCCGCAGCATTCCGCATGGGTGTGTTCAATATTGGCGGACAGGGCCAATTCATGATGGGTGCCGTCGCTGCCTCTGGAGTTGGTTTGGCATATGGGGAATCACTGGGGAAGGGTGCCATTCCGCTGATGATCGTCGCTGGTGTGTTGGCCGGAGCTGCGTGGTCAGCAATATCCGGCGCGTTACGGGCGTGGTTCAATACCAACGAAATTATTACGTCGCTCATGCTCAACTACCTGGCGGCCAACTTCGCCTCGTACCTAATCTTCAGCTCGCGATCGTATTGGCGCTTACTAAGTGGCTCGGGTTTAATGTTTCCTCAGGGCAAGCCCCTAGCTGAAGCAGCGCACTGGAAACCACTCGGGCTTGGTTCTCTGCAGGTGCCCCTGGGATTTCTGGTGGGAATTGCTGCGGCACTCATCGTATGGGTGCTGTACAAACAAACGCGTTTCGGTTTCGAAGTGCGCATCATTGGTGACTCACCGGCAGCGGCCAACTATGCAGGGATGCGCACCCGTCGCAAGGTGCTTTCGGTTATGGCGCTATCAGGTGGTCTTGCTGGTTTGGGTGGCGCCAGCGATATTGGGGATGCCCGCCACGTGCTTGATCCCAAGGGTCTCGGGCAATCCGGTTACGGGTACTCGGGCATCGTGATTGCCGCCCTCGCTCGCCTCAATCCCATCGCTGTGGTGTTCGTGGCCATCCTGATGGGCGGGCTAGCCAATGCCGGACGGGCGTTGCAAGGCCCAGATTTTCCCGCCGGGCTTGTTGGAACCCTTCAGGGCTTGGTGCTGTTCTTTGCCCTCGGGGGGGAAATCTTTTCTCGCTACCGAATCCGACGGAAAGCTTCGTCGAGTTCTAGTGCTTGGGGTGGTCGCGCTCCCGTACCGAAGGGAGAGAAGCTATGAGCACGTATCAATCTTTGCCCTCGGGCCTTGCTATGGAGTTTGTTCGGTCGCAACTGGGCTTAGATTTTCCGCTGCTTGTAGAGGTTTCACCATGAACGCCAATTTGTTCATTGTGATCGCTGCTTCGGCCATCTATTACGGTACACCCTTGCTGTTCGCTGGCCTGGGCGAGCTGTTGACAGAACGATCCGGTGTGCTCAATCTTGGAGTTGAAGGCATGATGCTGTTAGGTGCAGTGAGCGCCTCATGGACGGCCTCACGTGTCGACGGTCCGGGCTGGATGGTTGCCGGTTTAGCGGTGTTAGCGGGGATGACCGCAGCGATGCTGGGGGCCCTGATTCATGCCGTGGCTGTCATCACTCTGCGAGTGAACCAAACCGTTTCGGGGCTCGCGCTCACCATCCTTGCTGGGGGTTCGGGATTATCCTCGTACTTGGCGAACGTATGGAAGCTTAAGGATCCGGTCAAGCACCAATTCGCCAAGATTGACGTTTTTGGTTTAGCCGATGCCCCCATTGTTGGCCCGTTGCTGTTTCACCACACGGCGCTGACGTATCTATCGTGGGTGATCGTTGCGGTGATGAGTTGGTACCTGTTCCGTACCCGGGCAGGGCTGCACCTCCGAGCCGTTGGTGAATCCCCACAAACGGCCGATTCAATGGGGATTAACGTGGTGCGAACACGCTATGTGCACACACTGGTTGGTGGTGCGCTGGCAGGTCTCGGAGGCGTGTGCTTCTCTCTGTCGATTGTGCCCACCTGGCAAGACGGCATGACGGCCGGACGAGGATGGATTGCCATTGCCCTGGTCATCTTCGGTTTCTGGCGCCCCGATCTCACTATGGCTGGGGCCTATCTCTTCGGTGCTTTCGCCAGCTTGAGCCTCACCCTCCAAGCCCGCGGGGTAAAAATCTCCCCACAAATCCTCGATTCGCTCCCGTACCTGATGACCATTGCCGTGCTCGTCGTGGTCTCGGGAGGCTGGGCCAAACGCCGCCTGGGTGCCCCCGCAGCCCTAGGCATCCCGTACGAACGCGAAGACCGCTGATTCTTGCCCCTTAGCGGGCGCGCATGGAGGAGGGGGCGGTGCCGTGGATGATTGCTGCGGCTCGGGCTCGAACGGTGGCGTGAGACTCTTCGCCGTGGGGGAGTATCCAGAAACGGTTTTCGCGAATCGATGAAACTACGAGATCGGCAACATCGGCGACCTCACGGCCCGATTCCACGCCAGCTCCGAGTGCGGCGATGAATCCGTTGCCAGCGTCGCCTACCCAAGCCGATGAGAGTTCCGCGGGACGGTTGCGATCGGCTTCGTGAATGCGAGTCTTGACGAACCCCGGACACAACACCGACACGCCGATGGGAGAGTTGTCCATCTGCGCTTCATGCCACACCGATTCCGACAGGGCCACTACGCCATACTTCGACACAAAATATGGTGCCATCAAGGGGCCAGCGTTGAGCCCAGCCATCGAAGCAGTGTTCACGATATGCCCGGGTTCGCCTCGGGATTTCATGATGGGAAGAAACACGCGACAACCGTTGATCACACCCCACAAATTGACGTTCATGACCCATTCCCACGCTTCTTGTGAATGATCCTCGACCCGTCCTGTCGTTACCACGCCGGCGTTGTTGAACACCACATGCACCGCATCGAATCGTGCCACCGTTTGGGATGCTGCAGCTTGTAAGTCCTCAAGCTTGCCTACGTGGCAGCGGATGCCCAAAACGGGGTAGCCGACTTGAGTAAGTTCGGCTTCTGCTGCACCTAACGCTGCTTCCTCGACGTCGGCAATCACCAGGTTCATCCCAGCAGCCCCAAGCTTGTGCGCCGTGGCCAGACCTATGCCCGAAGCCCCACCGGTAATGAATGCCGTTCTGCCCTGTAGTTCGTCCATGCCTGAAGTGTCGCAGGGAACGCCGGGTCAAAACGAATCAGGGTCACGCGGCAAACGTCTCGTTGCAGCAGGACGTGTGTGGCGGAAGTGCTCGCTCGCGTGCGGAAGCGCACGTGCACATCCACACGCGAACGTGCACAACCGTACGCGACTAGCTGCCGGACTTGCTTGGTGCCGGATCAATGGCTTTCGCAGCGCTCATTTGCGGCATCTATTTGCAACGCGGCTTCACGGCACAGCTCTTTAAACAGTTCTGAAGGCATCACCCAGACACCGTGTTCGCTCTAGGGGTTAGCTCGTTCGGCGGCGAGGGCACTGCGACGAACTTTGCCGGCATCGTCACGCACTACATCGAGGGTGAACTCGAA
>JAYUVJ010000523.1:0-2902 GCA_043754155.1 Acidimicrobiia bacterium | reverse complement strand
CCCTCGGCTTTGGCCTCGCTCAAATCGGGGAACCGCTGCCACAAGAAACGGCTCAATGGTGAACCCGGCATCGCGAACCAGCCGCTCAACAACACGGCTCGTTGGCGACTTCCGCCCGTTCTCATACGCAGAAAGCGTGGCGTGAGACGTTGACGATCGATCCGCCAATGCTCGCTGGCTCAACGAGTTCCGCGTCCGAGCCTGTCGCAGGATCGTTTCAATGTTCATTGGACCATGGTATCCGATTGGATACCAGTACGTCAACCAAGAGCTAGCAAATGGCCAGGGCAGCGAGCGCTTCACAGAGATCAGCGGATCCCAGCCAACACCTTCGTCAGTCCAAATCGAGTACCTCGGAAATGACCGAACGAATTTGAGCCAGGATGACGCTTCCGACGTTGCCAATGGGTTCGTTGGAAAGCCTCGCTGTACTTACGGTTTGGCTCAGATGACACTGGGCAGCCGATTCGCTATGAAGTTCGGGGATGTCAACTCGAACCTCTGAAGTTAACGAACGTTTCAGGTTTGTTGTCAATGGGACCACATGAACCGTTCGAGGTAGTCGACTGAGAATGATGTTGGCGGTTACGACCACCGCCGGCCGAACGAAGCCCGGCTCACTACCCATCGGGACCCCAAAGTCCACGACAACGATGTCTCCCGCAATCATGCTTCCCTGGCTGTTTGTAGCCCGAGCTGGAGCCAATCGTTTTCTTCATCGGTTAGTTCTAGGACGGCCAGTTCGTCACCCATTCGCCGTTGGCGCTCGGCCTTCAGAAGTTGCTTTACTTCCTGCTCGATGGTCAGTCCGTCTCCCGAAGCCAGACTCTTCAACGAATCCCTTGTGGCCAACGAAAGACGGATCGATGTAGTTCCATGCATACACACCAGTATGCACTGGAGCTACCACATTTTCAAGCCGCCCCACTTTTACTCGGGTTGTGCTGAATGACCCAGACGTTGCGCTGAGTAGCTTTTCAACGCCGTTGCTCATTGACGAGTGGCAAGTCGTACCGACCATTCTCGGTGCCGTCAAACGAGCGGTTGACGATCAAAGCGGTGCGGGCCGATATCTGCTGACGGGATCTTCGCAATCGCATCAGGAGACCACAAACCACCCACCGTTGCTGGCACCAACTTCGACCCACAAACCCATTATTTGATATCAACGAAACCGTCTCAAACGGCCGAGCAACCAACTTCAACGAATCAAACACCACCGGCTGAACCGGCCCAACCACACTCGAAACCACCCCAAACAACAACGGAGCCCCAGACACCACATCCGTCGGAAACGCCAACACATAGCGATGCCAAACACCATCAGCAATCAAACTGACTGCACCCAAATCCGTCGAACCACCCCTCGCCCACAACGAAGCTGTGGTCGGAGCCTTCGCCCAAAACTCAGCAGGCCTCAGAGCCAGACGGGCGTTTCATTACGTACTCAGCGAGCAATGAGATTGTGTCTGACCAGGTCGGATCGTCCGTCCCTTTGGCAAGATCTCTAAAAAGTGCCACTCTAGTTTTGCCAACTGGAACAGAACGAAACACCTCCCTCGGATCCAACCCCGTGACCTCAAACACTGCCTCGCATGCCGCTGCGCTAGTGACTAGGCCGTCACCATAACCGACAGTACACCGACCAATTTTTCTGCTACCCAGGGGCTCTCCGAAAACGGCCCAATCACAACCACTTTGGTCCGCGAGACCCAACCAAAAGTTAATTAAATCAGTCCAGCCGAGAACGCCCACCGTCGCGCCAATTGCTCCCGAGAGCATCTGCGCATTTTCGCCGAAAGGCGAGCCGGACGTCGATCGGGCGAAAGTCAAATGTGCCATTCCTAGACTTCTTGAGTCTACAAAGTGAGCTAACTGAACAGTAATTTCTCGATTGATCGCGACTGGAAATACGGACTGAAACTCAGATATCAACCTTGCCGTAGCTGAGAACTTTTTTCTTCCCCGAATTGCAATTTTTCGTGAAGTAAAGGGCAAGCCAGCTTTTGCAAATCGACTACCTAGGTCGTCCAATAGATCCTTCAACAGGTGAGCAATGTCCTTCGGACTTGGATCGCTGAAATAGAATCCAAAAACTTCCTGCTCTTGTTCTACGTTGTCAAAAGTCAATGATTTCACGCTATGCACCCACTGGCAGCAAGAGAATAAATAAAATGATCATCAGTGCTCCGGCACCTGTAACTACAGCTGCCGTTTGAATGTTCGATGCGGGGAGGAGTTCACCGAATTTTCCGAGCACGGCGGCAGTGATCTGCCAGGTGTTGTATCCGAGTTGAACCATGGCGCTGACCTAAGTGCTGGAGTCGCCGCGCTCACCACACTGAACGGAAGCTGTAAGCGGTTATTGTCCTTGGCAACGTTGCGGTATGTTCGCCCAGCGACATATGCCAAAAACGCGGCAAGAGCTGGGATTGAGATCACGGAGTACCCATAAACGCCAGCGCCTACGTACCGGTACGTAATCGTCGTGATCCCTCCGTAAATCGTTCCCAAACTTGGCCACGGAGGTGCGCTGGCCAAACTTGAACCCGCACCTAAACGCTGCTGGTAGTCGGCAAGTTGCAAAACACCCGCGGCGAGCGAGAACGGATTGTCCGGTTTGACTTCTGCGATTTGAGTGAGCCCGGTCGTGCAAACGTCGATTCGCAAACGTGTGCCCTGACCCACGGGGCATTCAACTTCGCTGTTTACCACTTTGGAGGCGATGTCTTTTTGGACTGACCAATGCGCAAAGTTTAAGAATTGGAAAACGTATCCGATACAGGTCGAGACGCAACTCGGTTTGAACGCTCTGAAAACGTCCGCAAAAATTCCGGCAGCAAGCGGGCTATTTGCTGCTTCAGCCAGCTGGTCCCAAAGAGAGCTCTCACTTGGCGTAAGT
>JAYUVJ010000522.1:0-11515 GCA_043754155.1 Acidimicrobiia bacterium | reverse complement strand
CCAGCAAACTGAGACCCAGCAAGCTCAGAGCCATCAAGCTGAGACCCATCAAACTGAAACCCATCAAACTGAGACCCATCGTGGTCGGAATCGCGAGCTTCGCCCTGAGGGCCACCAACATCGGTGATGAGTGCTGAGCCGCCAGTTACCGTCAGCGTTCCGTCAAGAGAAAATTCGGTGCGTTCTGTTTGACCCTGTGCTGCAGCCACTGCGAGGGCATCGACTTTGTCATTCATAGGGTTGCCGCTATGCCCCTTGACCCAACGAAACGTAATCCGTTCGCGGTTGCGTTTGTACAGGGCCACGAGGGGTTTCCACAGATCCTGATTGGCCACCGGTTGCCTTTGCGAGTTCTTCCACCCCTTTGATTCCCAGCCCGGCCACCAACGATTGTTGAAGCAATTCACCACATAAGTGGAGTCACTCACTATTTCTATGGTTCCGTCTTCCAGCGGCAAGATCGTGGTGAGGGCATCAAGTACGGCCCAGAGTTCCATGCGCTGATTGGTCGACTTGCGCTCAGCGCCATTGGCCGATGTTCCGCCCACGATAGACCAACCCCAACCCCCAGGCCCAGGGTTCCCCGAACACGCGCCATCGGTAAACACAACAGTTGCCATGCTCCAACGCTACTCAGAGTTTCGCCCTCTTTGGGGCGCCAATGAAGGTGGCACAAAACTGCGCAGGTCGACAGGTTGCTAATGCCATTCAGCAGTGTTTAGCCCCGAAGAGTTCAGCTAGTCGGTAACGACTATTTGGTGGTCGGCTAGGCGTGCGACGGGCAGGCGTTCGGTGCGGAGTCGAACGTCATCATCACGAAGTTCTTCGAGCAACTCCAAGAATAGGTTGCGATGCAAACTCAGCGCGCCGAGAGAAGCGAGGTGATCGGTGACCATTTGGACGTCTACTAATGCGCCACCACCTTCATGTAAGCGCGCACACAATTCAAACAAGGCAATTTTGGAGCCGTCGGTCGCTCGATGAAACATGGATTCGCCGGTGAACACCGCGCCAAGCAGAATCCCGTAACAACCGCCAACTAACTCTTCACCGTCCCAAATCTCGACGCTGTGCGCCCAACCCAGTTGATGTAACCGCAGATAAGCAGTGCGCATAGCATCGGTAATCCAGGTGGATTCACCATCAAGGCGAACCGAGCAGCGTTCCATCACCCCGGGGAAGTCTGCGTCAATCGTCGACGTCCAACCGCATCGTTGCAACCGTTGACGGAGCGATTTTGATCTATAGAAGCGATCGAGTGGCAACACACCTCGCGGATTGGGCGAGAACCACGGTAGGGGAGCATTGTCGTGAGGCCAGGGAAACACTCCGTTTCGATACGCGTGCACCAATGTCTCTGGGGCAAGATCGGCACCTGTCGCTAAAAGGCCGTTACGTTTCGTTTTCGTCCGCGCATCGGGAAAATCCCACTCTGAAGGACCAACCGGCGTTGGCGGCCGAGTAACCCCAGCCACCGGCCAGATGCGAGGAGCCGTGGCTGCATCGCTGGGTACACCATGTTTTGGTGGAAGCACCCCCCAAGTCTTACAACGATTTGTTGCCGGGGCGAACCACGCACAGGCTGCACCGATTGGGGGTTTGCTTCTGTGACAGATCGGGAAGGTTCGCCAGCCCTTCGCTTCAACGGACACACGTCTTGCGGCGCTTTGGTGATGCCACGGAGCACATCGTGGCGCTACACCTCTACAAAAGCCGATCACCGGCCAATGCGCTCCTCTGACAGGCCTCACCGTTAGAGTCCTTTGGAGTGAAATCCTTATCTGCAGTCCGTCGCGATCCAACGCCGAGTGATCGAGCGCTTTTTCAAGGGATCGGTGCGGCTCGCTGGGCGGTTTGGGGTTGGGCGGCGTTTACCACGGTGGTGCAACGGAGAGAATTGGATCACCCTGGTTGGGCGATTGCGTTTTTGGTGCTGTCGTTCAGTTGGGCGGCTCTGTGTACGACGTGGCTAAAAACCGCGCCGGCGATGTTGAACAAAGCCGCGGTGGTTGTCGCTGAAGTGGTGTTGGCCTGGAGCTTGTTGGTGGCCGATGGGGCTGTGTACCAGCGCGGACATTCCTTTGCCAAGGGCCAAAATCTTGCTGGGAATTGGCCACTCATGGCAGTGCTGGCGGCGGCAACGGCGATTGGTCCATGGTGGGGGGCGGCGCTTGCGCTCTTCGTTGCTTCCGGGCGATTGATTGGTGGCAAAGCCAACGGAACCCTCGATTGGGCGATGCGCAGTATCGATCCCAAGCTCGGCGGTGATCACCTCGTTTCCATTGCGTCAACGATGGTGTTTTATGCCGTGGCCGCCATTGTGTGGGGTGCCATCACCAGACGTTTGCGTGTGGTGGAAAACGAAGTCGCCGCGCAATCCGCTCGTGACGATGTGGCCCGAACCCTTCACGATGGTGTTTTGCAGACGTTGGCTCTCGTTGAGCGGCGCACTAAGGATTCTGATCCTGAATTGGCTGCGGTGGCGCGTACTTCGGATCGTGATCTGAGAGCTTGGCTCTTCCATGGTGGTGCAGCATCCGACGATGAAGGTTCGTTGGGTATCCGTTTGCGTCGAGTGGCTGATCGTGTTGCTCGCACGTTTGATGTACCTGTCACGGTTTCTGTTGTGGATGCGCTTGTGGATGACTTGGCGGAGGGCATGGTAGATCCACTCCCAGAGCCCATGCTCAGTGCGCTTTGCGGGGCGGTTAGAGAATCGCTAACGAACGCAGCCAAACATGCCGATGCCACCAAAGTGATTGTGTTTGCCGAACGAGATGACGATGGGCGTACGTTTATCAGCGTGCGTGACAACGGCAAAGGTTTCAATCTGGCAGCGTTGAGTGATTCAGGTCGCCGGGGAGTCTTGCACTCAATTCGTAAGCGTATGGATGATGTGGGCGGACGCTCCGAGATCGTAAGCACACCTACTGAAGGAACTGAAGTGCGGCTATGGAGTCACCAATGAATATGCGAATCAATCATTCGGTGATGACCGGGCCGATCTCGAACGAGTTGGTGACTGGCCTTTCGATTACAACGATGGCGTCGTGCGATGCGAAGGAGACCGCGCAATGATTACTTCACCGGTAACGGCAATCCTCGGTGAACCACTCCGAGTAGTTCTCGCCGACGATCATGCCATCGTGCGTGCCGGTCTCAAGGCCGAGCTTGGTGATGGATTTCGAGTTGTGGGCGAAGCCGACGATGCCGAAGGTGCAATCGATGTAGTGCGCGCCCACAAACCCGATCTGGTGATCAGCGATCTGCATATGCCCCGCGGCGGTGGCTTGGCAGTCGTCCGAGCCTGCGCCACCATGGTTCCCATCGTGATCCTCACGGTCTCTGAAGCCGAACGCGATCTACTCGACGCCGTCGCCGAAGGTGCCGCTGGGTATTTGCTCAAAACCACACCAATCGATGAGTTAAGGGTGGAACTCCGCAAGGCCGCCGCTGGAGAACCGGTCTTCAGTCCGTCGCTTGCCGCGTTGGTGCTTGGCGAGTTTCGGCGCATGGCTAAACAAGCCGGGGCGAATCCACTTTCAGAACGCGAACGTGGAGTGTTGCAACTCGTGGCGCGAGGACATACCTACGGCGCCATCGGGGCAGAGCTTTCCATTTCACCGAAAACCGCCGAGAACCACGTCCGCAACATCTTGGGAAAACTGCAACTTACCCGCCGAGCCGATCTGGTCCGTTACGCAGTAGAACACGGCATCGACTGATCTGAACGCTGCGCTCAACATGGTCTGTGAGCAATGGTTGGGCGCTCCCCAAAGGTATTTGGGGGGTTCGACGGATAGCGACAACCCCGGTACTCGTTCACGCTTGCTACATGACGAACCAACCCAACGAATCAACCGCCACTAACAACGAAACGCAAGACCCGCTTACGGTGGACCCAGTCAACTTGGCACCGCAGAAACCGAAATGGTGGGAGCCGTATACGCCAGTAAAGCAACCGGTCGCCTGGCTAGCCGGAGTAGGTGGATCGCTGGTGCTTGCCGCGGCCGGTGCGGGTGCAGCAGCACGATGGGGAACCGTTGGCGTAGGTGCTCGAGTTGCGGTACTGCTCTGCCTGCATACGATTGTGATATTCCTAAGTGAGCGAATGCGCAAACCCTTGCCGATCGCCGCAACGTCACTGGCGCACCTAGGTGCATCCTTGGTAGTTCCCAGCACAATTGCTATGACCGCATTCTTTGGGTATTCATGGAGAACGTGTATTGCCGTTGGCGGAGTTGCGGGGGTAGTGGCTCTGGAACTGCAAGCAAAACGGTGGAATGCTCGCTTTCTTCGCGGTGGCGAAGTAGTTGCCGTTGGTCTAGCCGCCGCCGGAGCCGCCGCGATTACCCATGCCCCACTGGGCGCACTGCTCGGTACTGCGGCGATCGGAATCTATGCGTTGGGCTTTCGCAAACGAGCCTCGGCAACGGCAGTGGCAGCGGCAACCACGCCAGTATTGGCGGTATTGGCCAAGTTCAACGTGGGCTCGGGCACGATTGCTGAACTCGGGGCTCAAGGATCGATTCTGGCCTGGGCTGCACCGGTTGGATCAATGCTTGCATCGGTTGTCCTTGGGCTTGAAGCGAAACGCCGACGGTCAAAGGCCTTCCTCGCTGCAGCAGTTGGATCGCTGGTTCTTGGTGGATCAATCGCCGTCTGGCACGACATCACACTTCGACGAATTGGTTTCCCCCTACTTGTCGCCACGGCGCTACTCGTTGTTGAGCTCGCTGCACTAGTTCGGGAGCGATCTTTGAAAGTGGCAACCCCTATTGGGCTTGCCGGTCGGCTGAGAGGCGGGCCGGTTCGGGTGCCGAAGGGGGCCAGGCGAGCTTTGATCGAGGCGCAGGGCGAGGCAACGTTTGAGACTGCTTCGCCAAAGGATCAAAAGAACGTGACGGTATTGGACTTTGTGGAGCTGTTTAGCGTCGTCCTGCTCGCCGCCACTACCGGGTCACATTGGTATGCACCCCTAGCAGTTGTATCAACTGCCTTCCTAGTAGGTGCCGTAAGAAAGGTTCGGTTCCTTTCCTTTGCTCTCCCGCTCGGACTCGCCATGATTGGTGCGGCAATCACAGCGGGTCACGCGGTGGACAATCTTGGATCCCACGGCACAAGGTTTGATGTATTTGGTCTCGACGGAACTTTCAGCGCAGCCCTTTGGAGCTCAACGATCGTGCTGGGCATTTGCTCGGTCGTTCGAAAGAGCCGTCTGTTGGGATTCGGCGTCGGGGCTGCGGTTGCGGGATCGGTTTTGCTGCAACTCTCCGGTACTAGTTTGCAGTCAACTACCCAAGCACTATCAGCCCTCGTGCTGGGAACCGTCGCCGTCGGAATTTCTGTGGTGCTCGATCGAAAACTCAACGGTGCCGATGTGGGTGGTATCGCCCTTATTGGTCTCAGTGCAGCGTTTGTGTCGTGGCCGCTGGCACCGTTGCTCGTTGTGGTGTGCGGCGTCGCTACTGGCTTGGTCGGGACGGTGAAGGGCGTGAAGGTTCTGCAGCAATTAGGGGGCGTGCTCGCTCTTGGCGGAGGCCTTGGTCTGCTAAGCGACTCTCGTGTGCCCGCCGATGCGTTGGCAGGAGCCATCATTGGTGCAGTTGCAGCAGCCGAGTGGTTTGAAGCACACCGCGGTAAGAAGCGTTTGGTGCCATTTGCCATAAGTGCACTTATGGGTGGGCTGTGGTTGGTGTCGCGATGCATTGACGACCTCACCGTAACCCGCCTCAGTGCAACGTTGGCTGTGGGAATGCTGGCAGTGGCTATTGGCGTGTTTCGCAAGATCAACACCGTGGCAATCTCAGGAGCTGTGGTTTGTACAGCAACGGTTCTTCTCGCTAGCAAAGATCGCTTGGCGGCGTTGCCTACCTGGGTTTGGGCTATGACTGGGGGACTAGTGCTGCTCGGTGCGGCCGCCGGCGTTGAACGCCGAATGAAAGCAAAGCGCGCCTAACAATAGTGCTGGTGATAGGTGTTGGCACGCCGGTCTGGTTAGGTGGCCTACGCCAGTGAATTGTTTAAGTGGTGCACTCGAATTGGTTCCTGCACGTCGTAGATGTAGTGAGGGGTTTGGCTAGGGGTTGCGGGGGTTGGCGAAGTGCTGCGTATTAGCCAGCCCCTCCCTGGTTGTGAAACGTGGCGTTAAACGAACAAGAGCGCCGCGGCAACCAGTAGCGCAAAGGCACCGAAGACGGCTTCGGCGAAGGATGCTTTTCGTAAGCGTCGAGCAAGTTCTGGCACATGTCGGCCAATCGAACGGTGGTTCGTTGTGCCACCAAGACGCAGTGACTTTGGCACCAACTCGTCGATCTCATGGTATCGAACTACCGGATCCATTGCAGTATGTACACGTGCATTAGCCGACAACGGGAGATTGTGACTTAGGACAGAAAGGCCACGCTTGAGGCTACGTCGTCGAATCAAAGCAAACGTGGTTAATGCGGCGAATCCAACGGCCTTTAAGGCAAATCGGGGCCACGATTTGGGTGTTGCTAGAAGCTCTCTACCCAACGCGAGAACGCCAAGCGCGAGAATCACAAAGAGGAAGCCATTGCCAAATCCCGTGAGCATGCGTAGCCGAGCCGAGGCGGCAATCGGCGCCCGAACCGAAGCAAACAAGGCAAGTAGGCCGAGGAGCATCGCGGCTAGGGCACCCGCGCCGGCAACCCGTAAGGGTCGAGCGAACCTACCGGTTTGTAGTGACGACGATTTGGTTGGCCCTGAGGCTTGGGTGTTGAGATCCTCCGTCGCTGTCGTCGCTGTCGTCGTTGCTACCGGGGCATCTGGGGAGAGGGCGTCCGTGCCACTCACAATTTCCGCTTCAGTCTTCGGTCGGTTGGCTGCGGTTGTCCTCGATGGGTTCTTACTTGCAGCACCCTTAATTTGTGGGTTGGTACTAGAACTCGCGTCAGGCGCGACGGTAGATGACCCATTCGAAGTTGAAGCATCTGGTGTGGTGCCTTCGAGAATGTCGGTAATTGAAGGACTCTTCTTGCGCGTCGTGGTTGGATTTGTGGAGACAGGGCCATCACCCGGTCCGTTCACTATCGACCCATCGGGTCCTTCAAAGGACACTTCGATATCGGTTGCGGGAACAGTGTCGGGGGAGAGGAGAATCGTGGTAGTTGTGGCGCCACGCTTCGTAACCGCAACGTTTGAGTCAGCGAGCGTCGGCGTTGTCGGGGCGTTGGCGAGAAGCGAAGAATCGCTCTTGGCCTTGGTTCCTGTTACACCTGCAGTAGTTGTTGTAGTGGTCGTCTTCGCGAGCCGTGAAGCTTTCACCGATGTTGAAGCTGCTCTGGCACTCGAGGCACTTGAGACTGTCGATGCGCTGCCTGGGCGTTGCGGTGTAGGGGTTCCCGATGCAGCAGCGGGGTCGACAGAAATGTTGGCGTTTTTTGTGGTCGGTGAAGTGGTGATGGAGGTGGCAGTCGCGCCTGGCGTGGCGTTAGCTGGCGTGGCGTTAGCGGGCGTAGCTTGAAGCGTTGGAGTCTGTGACGTCGTTGATCTCGGTGGTGCTTTTGTGGCCTTAGGTTTCGTTGTTGCCGGGCCAGTGATTGTGGTGGCGACCACGATGGTTAGCTGTGTAGCGCCTGTTCCTGGAAGCGGCGCGGGTAAGATCGTCGGCGCGGGTTTGGCAGGTAAAAGCTTTTTCGATGGGGCCTTCACGACAAAACGAATCTTGCCCTTGCTGATGGATGCATCTACCGCCGTAGCCTCCCAAAAAACTTCGTAGGTGCCAGCAACGTTCAAACCGTTGAGGTAAAGGATGGCTTCCTGCGCATCACGTCCACGCTCCGCGACACCGATACCTACCCGCTTCGCGTTTATGTAAAGAGCCGTGCCAAAGGTTTCTAGAGGCCCGTCGAATCGAAAAACTACCTGTCCGGGAACGACTGAAAGGGTGGTGCCGACCCCAGGCGAGGTACCGATGAGCTCTGCCGCCGAGGCGAAGTCGTTCGCGCCAAAGACTCCAAAAATGCTTGCCAAACTGAGCAGTATGGCCAAGAATCGGATGTTCCCGCCTGGTTTCCGCGGGGTGTTAAAGCTGGGACGACTGGGGGCTGCCGAGGAGGTGGGGCGTGGTTCTTCAACCGGTGTCAGAGGTGAGCAAATGAACGGCACCTCAGAAGTATAACCACTCTCAGTAGTTGTACCAAGGGTCAGTTCACTGAATGTAGTTAATCTGCGGTGTGATCATGAATAACTGACGAGCTGGCGAGTGAAGTCACACGCAGTTAAGGTGCCGCCGGACGGATTTGGATCGAGGGTCCCACTGACATGTTTTGCGAAGGTTTGGTTTCCTCGGCCTTTCGATGCAGGTTTTGCGGGCGCCGAGTATTTGACTCCTGATGAAACGATGGAAATGTCATAGGTGTACGTAGTTACTCCTGCGAAGTATTTTATTGGCGCTAGCCCTTCAAATTGCTGCAGAGGGCTGCAGCTGGAGGAGCGAACGGGAGAAGTAACGACATTACTGCCCGGGAATCGCCAGACCATTTGAGGGAGCAATCTCCTCAAGTGTTCGTCGGCTCCCGATTGACTGTAAGGTAACCATGCAACCGAGGGCAAATGTGCCACTGCTGCCCAAGCCTCTCGGTGAATGTTCCGTGGCTCCACCGAATGAATCGCGGGGGTTTTGGAATTCGCTTAGCCTCAAAGTTCGTGAACACTTCTGCTTCTTTAACAAATACTGGCTCGATCAACGGGGTTCCAATCCATCCGGTTGGGCTTGGATGCATGTCGTTGAGTTGGGCGTACGGAACTCCACCGACAATCGAGGACGGTGCCAAGCTGCTCAATCGGGCACTCGACGTTGGCTATAACCATCTCGATACTGCACGTATTTACGGCCTTGGAGCCAACGAAGACCTCATCGGCAAGACGCTAAACCACCGACGGGACGAGTTTTTTCTGGCATCAAAGACGGGCATCATCGTCGACGGCGCTAAGCGCACTGTTGATTGTCGGCCGGAAACGATTAAGGCGGCTTGCGAAGAGAGTCTTTCCAAACTACAAACTGATCATATAGATCTTTACTATCTCCACCGACGGGATTTCGCAACCCCCATCGAAGAATCAGTAGGTGCACTTGGCGAACTTGTGGCCGCCGGCAAGATTGGCAGTATCGGCCTTTCGGAAATGTCTTCGGAAACGTTGCGTGCCGCCCATGCGGTACACCCTATTGCCGCGATGCAAACCGAGTACTCCCTTACAACGCGAAATCCGGAGATTTCGGTGTTGGAAACATGCCGCGAATTGGGTGTCACCTTCGTAGCGTTTTCGCCGGTTTCCCGAGGGATTTTGGCCAACGGACTTCGTGATCCCCAAGCTCTGCCCGAAACGGACATGCGCCGCACCTGGCCACGTTATATCGGCGAAAACTGGACGAAGAATCTCTCATTGATTGACTCGTTCAACGGCATCGCTGCCGAGGTTGGTGTTACCCCTGCGCAGCTATCGCTTGGTTGGATTCTTGCCCAAGCCGAGCACATCGTCGTTATTCCCGGAACCGCACGAATCGATCACCTTGAAGAAAACATGGCCCGCTGCGATTGGCGCCCGTCGGCCGAGTTGTGTGCCCGTCTTGATGCGCTCATCAACCGCTACACCATCGCCGGCCCCCGCTATCCCGGCGCGCAACAAGCCACCATCGACACCGAAGAATTCGCCGACTGACGCTGAGCCAGTGCCGCACACGTCACTCGGTACGAGCCATCGAGCGGGTGGAACCGTTGCGGGTTTTTCCGGAGCAGGTGAGCAGTAAAGCCCTCCTGACTGGCCAGTATTGTGTGTATAGAAAATTTAGTGAAGTAAGAGACTGCTCGCCGCGCGCGCATTCCCGCTTATACAAGCCGAAAAACCTAGATTTGATGTGTGAGCCGTCGGTCTCCTTTTTTCCATACACCCTCCGTACGGTGATGCGTACGGTGATCGGTACGGTGATCGGTATGTTGATCGGTACGGTGATCGGTATGTTGAGCGGCGAAGAACAACCGAGGGGATCATCCGGGGCGGGTGTTTGACAACGCTTGGCGGCTACTTTTTGAAGGTCGAGCTGAGGCCGTTGCTGCATTCGCCACCGGTGAGCCACTGGAGAATTTCGTCGATGCGGGCTTTCTGTCCATTGATCACTGCTGATAACTCGATTCGGGATTTGGGGGTTGCGTTTGTTCCGGATCTGGTGCACACTGGTCGGCGTGAATGCGCAAACCAACATCGTGGCCATTCTCGTAGTAGTAGTTATCTAGCGCACGCCGCTCACATACGCCGCGTGCGCCTCTCTAACCTCTGGTCACTAGACCGGAGGTTTTTTGTTTTCCCGGTTTACTCTGTACCCCGCAACTCGCAGCACCTTCACCGCAGTACCGATCTCAAACAACGCAAAACGCTTCGCCCTGAACACCAGCAGAATTTGAAAAATTGGCTCAACGCCGGCGGCCCCCGTCAGCAGAGAAGCCTGCAATGAAACCAGCAGCAAACGATGACCGCAGTATCGAAACCAACAAAACCCCATCAAGGCGCAATGTTTGCGCTGCCAACAAGGAGTCACCATGGAGCTCACCGGAGCCCAAGCACTGATCAAGAGCCTCGAGATGGTTGGAACCGAAGTGATCTTCGGTCTGCCCGGCGGCTGCATCCTGCCCGCCTATGACCCGTTGCTCGAATCGCCGATTCGCCACATCCTCGTACGCCACGAGCAGGGTGCGGGCCACATGGCTGAGGGTTACGCCCACGTCACTGGACGCCCAGGTGTAGCGCTCGTAACCTCCGGCCCAGCTGCCACCAACCTGGTCACTCCACTGTGCGATGCCTTTATGGACTCGATTCCGATGGTGGCCATCACCGGCCAGGTACCCACCGGCGCCATTGGTACGGATGCGTTCCAAGAGTGCGACACCGTGGGCATCACCCGCTCTGTGACGAAGCACAACGAGTTGGTTATGAGCGCCCAAGATCTGCCCCGGATCGTGGCTGAGGCATTCCATATCGCCACCACTGGCCGTCCGGGACCGGTTTTGATTGACGTTCCTAAAGACGTGTTGATGAACACCATGACGTGGTATTGGCCAGATGCGGTTGATCTTGCTGGCTACAAGCCGGTCATGAAGGCTGACCCGGCTTCGATCAAAAAGGCCGCGCAGATGATTCTGGCCTCGGCTCGCCCGGTGCTGTACGTGGGCGGCGGCGTTTTGAAGGCCCGTGCGGCTGCCGAGCTTCGCGAACTGGCCGAGCTGTGCGATATCCATGTCGTAACCACACTTATGGCTCGTGGCGCATTCCCGGATAACCATCCGTTGGCGCTGGGTATGCCGGGCATGCACGGTAACTACACGGCCATCACGAGCATGCAGCAGAGCGATCTGTTGATCAACCTCGGAGCCCGTTTCGACGATCGTGTAACCGGCAAGCTTTCTGGTTTCGCCCCGAACTCCAAGATCATCCATGCCGACATTGACCCGGCCGAACTTGGCAAAGTGCGTACACCCGATGTTTCACTCATTGGCGA
>JAYUVJ010000521.1:0-2380 GCA_043754155.1 Acidimicrobiia bacterium | reverse complement strand
TCGAACTCACGCTGGTTTGCGTAGTCGGCCAACGCATCTCGGCTGCTCGGGGAAATGGGGAGATGCCGAGATTTTCCGAATTTTGAGAAGTGGATTGTGATCACTCCAGCACTGAGGTCGATATCGTCACGGTGTAACCCAATCGCTTCACCGACACGCATTCCCGTCACGGACAGCAACCCAATCATTGTTCTCGTGGTCGCTGCGCGAAATGGTGATCGATTCACTTCTTGGGTAACAGCCATGAGTCGTTGAATGTCAGCGGTGGTGAACACGTAAGGCATGCGCCGTTTCTGACGGTAGGACACACCACCAGCGGGCGGTATTTCCGTGAGAGGTTCGATCCCGCTCAGGTATCGAGCGAACCCCCGAACAGCTATCCAACGAAGGAATGGTTGGCAACTTGTGTGGTCGGTCCCGGCGGCGTAAACGAAAGCCATTGCAGTTTCGATTGTTGAAACCGGGGCTTCGATCGTGTCGAGAAACGTTGCGTATTTGCCGACGATTGCACCTTGGCCTTCAAGCTTGTAACCAACGGAACGGCGTAACTCCAAATAGTCCTTTGTTGCTGACTGAAACGAACTCATGAAGCCACCGTCGGCCACGCTGGAGCCAATGCCGTCAACGTGCCAAGATCTACTTTCGCGTAGATCGCTGTCGTTTCAATGTTTCGATGTCGAAGAACTTGACTGATGTCAGACATCTTCACCCCGGACGCCAATAGTTCACTGGCAAGGGAGTGCCGTAAACGGTGCGCATAAACGGGTTGAATACCAATAAGCACACATTGCTTATGAACAACGAAACCGACCGTTGCTCGACTCACTACCCGAAAAGGCGGATCCACAGTCATGAACACACCGCGTGAAAGCGTGGGACGCCTCCACTTAGCAATGTAAGTAGCCAAGGCGTCACCAACATCGGACGGCAATGGCATCCGGTCCAATTTGCTCGTCTTGCCCCGAACACCAAAATCTCCGGCGTTCCAATCGATATCGTCAAGTTCAAGGCTTGCAACCTCCAACGCCCGCAAGCCCAAACGGCCAAGAAGCAGCAGCATCGCGTAATCGCGGGCACCAATTTCTGTGGCGAGATTGCAACTACCAAGAATCAACTTCACCTGAGACGCAGGAAGCGTGGCAGGTAACGACGTATTTCGCCACCGAGGAACCGACGGCACAGCATCAGCCAACCAATCCGAAACAAGTCCACGCTGATACAGAAATTTGAGGAACGTTCGAACCTCAGAGAATCGGGTCTGAACCGACCCAAACGACAACCCCTTCGATCCCTCACCCAAAAGAAACGATGTCACAGCCCCGCTCGCTAAAGCACCAAAACCGATCCCGCCCGTCACTGCAACCCGATGCTCAAGAAAAAGCCGAGCAGAGGCCTGGTTTCGACGAACAGTAGTATCGGCGAGACCGCGTTCAACGCGCATCCAGTCGCAATACTCGGCCATCACAACGCCAACCGGTGAGTCATCCATTTTCGGCCGAGCAGGCCCGATCAGCCCTTCATGACGAAGCCAATTTAACAATGGCATCAACGCTGTGAGTCCTGGACTCGTGCCACGATCGACCACAAACCACTCGAAAAACGTCAGCAAATTTTGCTCGTTGATATCACCGACTCCAAGACCAACAAGACCCAGCCAACGGCTCAGACCGGCCAACTCATGCATCTTGAATTCACGAGACGACAAGGTGTAACCAAGCCGATCTAGCTCCTCCCGAAAACCATCGCCGTATTCAGCCAACGGACCAAAAACCAGCGCACGACTAACTTCTCTCATCACCAAACTCCTTCGCCCGACACGATGTCTGGCAACAACACCATCGACAGCGACACCACCCGGGATTATGCCGACCCGAAAACTCCAATCCAGCCAAACTTCAAAACACACCAGAGACCCTCGGCATAATCACGACATCCACATAAGACGAAGAGCGGGATCGCAACTACGTCCTCACCGAGCTGGTGTGCCAGATGCGAACTTCAGTCGCTTACCGATACTCCGAGAAGGCACCGTTCATCGCCGAAGTGCCCGAGGTACCCATGATTCGGATTCCACTCGACACGATCGCCGACTTGGCCCAAGCAATCCAGTGGGTGCGCTGCTACCGATACCAATCCTGCGAAGACCCGAAATGGCGGACCACTTTCGCTCACCACTACACCAACACCTTGATGCATGAGCTCATCTCCAAGATCGTCAGTGCACACAACACCAGCTGGACCTACAACGGACCATCACTCACCTGAACAGGAGACTCCCACTGCCGACTCAACATCGGCAGTGGGTTTCATCAACTTGCACATACTCCGTGCACATACCTTCTGAGCCTTGTCGACGTGATGCTCACGACTTGTTGTTTCG
>JAYUVJ010000520.1:0-4189 GCA_043754155.1 Acidimicrobiia bacterium | reverse complement strand
ACCGTGCACGGGCCCAACTCCGCTTCGATCTTTTCGCACATGCCATCGACCATGGAGGCGTAACCGAACAGGGCGCCTGATTGCAAAGACTCCGCAGTGGATTTGCCAATCACACTTCTGGGTTCTACCAACTCAACCCGTCGAAGCGCTGCAGCCCGCACAAACAAGGCCTCCAAGGAAATCTCCACCCCAGGAAAAATGGCGCCGCCCAGGTACTCGCCTTTGGCCGAGATGGCATCGAAGGTGGTTGCCGTGCCGAAATCAACCACGATCGACGGCGAACCATAACGATCAACGGCCCCAACCGCGTTGGCAATCCGATCGGCGCCCACCTCTTTGGGGTTGTCGTACAGCACCGGCATGCCCGTCTTCACGCCCGGCTCCAACACGGTCGGAAGGTAGCCAAGGTAGCGCTCACACATGCGGCGAAGGTGCGCAGTGGCCCGGGGTACGCCCGAACAAATGGCCACACCGTTGATAGTGGCCGCATCGAAGGTTTCACCTCGAGTCGAGAGGAACTGACGCATGAAGATGGCCAACTCATCGGGTGTCCGCTCAGAGTTCGTAGCAATTCGCCAGTGATCGGCCAGCTCAGAACCATCGGTAAACCCGCGCTCATCGGATGGATAGATTCCCACCACGGTCTGAGTATTGCCAACATCGAGCACCATAAGCATGCCCAGACGTTAGATGCCGCGCCGCTGAAGTGCATTGTTGTCGGCCGACCGGCGAACAAACCTGATTCTCAAAACTATTGAGCGAAACAGCGCCATCTGAGCGTGATTTGGCTCAATGGATGCGCGCTAACGTGCGCGGCGAGCCGATCTCAGGCTTCCGGTGACGGCTTCGAAGGGGCCGGTTGCTCCCAAATTCAAGTCTGGGCGCACAGCGTGGCGAAGTTCGGGGTGGATTACCCGATGGTTCTGCGACTACCGTCACACTACGTCACGTGCAGTTGTGGGCTTTAGGCCCGGATGCAAACCTTGGAGGAAGCCCATGTCGAACACCAATCACACCGATCTGCTGGCCGCTGCCGATGATCTCTCGGAGCAAATGATTGGTATTCGTCGGGAGATTCACCGCAACCCTGAGCTTGGCCTCGATCTGCCAAAAACCCAGGAGCGTTTGTTAGAAGAACTGGCCGCTGCTGGTTTGCAAGGGACGGCTGGCAAAGGCCTGTCCAGCATCACCGCAGTCATCGAAGGTGATCACGACGGCCCAACCATGCTGCTCCGTGCCGACATGGATGCCCTCCCCCTCCACGAAGATGCCGACATCGACTTCAAAAGCCTTGACGACGATCGTATGCACGCATGTGGTCATGATCTGCACGTTTCGATGCTGGTTGGGGCAGCAAAATTGCTCCAAGCCCGTCGGCGCGACATGAAAGGCCGGGTGTTGTTGATGTTCCAGCCCGGGGAAGAAGGTTTTAACGGGGCCCGGGCCATGCTGAACGAGGGCTTGTTGGATGTGGCGGGCAAAGTTGATCGGGCCTTCGCTATTCATGTTTCTACCGCGGCACCAACCGGCGTTATTGCGCTCAAGGGTGGTCCGCTGATGGCTTCCTCAGACAATTTCAAGATCGTGGTTCGCGGTCGTGGTGGCCATGCTTCGGCTCCACATTTGGCTGCCGACCCCATTCCGGTGGCGTGTGAAATCGTTATGGCGCTGCAGATGATGATCACCCGACAAATCGACGCGTTCGATCCGTCGGTGATCACCGTTGGACAAATCAAAGCCGGAACCACTAGCAACGTGATTCCCGAAACCGCACACATTCTCGGTACCATCCGTGCCGTGTCGGAACGAACCCGCACCCGGGTGCATGACAGCTTGCGGCGCGTGGCCGAGAGTATTGCTGCGGCTCATGAACAAGTAGCTGAGGTCGAATTGATCATCGGTTACTCGGTCACGGTAAACAACGACGATGTTGCGAACGACACGCTTCGAGTGGCGGCGGAACTGTTCACCCCGGCAAGAGCGGCTCGTATGCCTCACCCGGTAATGGGCTCAGAAGACTGGAGTGAAGTGCTGCAAAAAGTGCCAGGCTCCATGGCCTTTTTGGGCGCAACTCCGCACAACCAAAACCCGTTTTCGGTAGCTGGAAACCACTCCAATAAAGTCTTCTTCGACGAAGCCGCCATGCCCACCGGCTCTGCTCTCTACGCAGCCATGGCTCTAGACCACTTAGCTCGTTAGCCCTGCTGCTGGAACGGCGAACAGGCAAGACGTTCCTGCAACCCTTTAGCGGTCGAAGGGGGTTTGTTTGGGGAGTTCTGCGGTAAGGCCGTGACCGGGCAGGGGAGTTGTGATTGGTGCGGCGCCTTCGAAGTTGGATTGGCGCCAGGCCTCGTAGACGACAACCGCTACGGCATTCGAGAGGTTCATGGAACGATTATCTGCGCGCATAGGGATCGTGAGTAAGCGCTCCTCGCGAAACTGGACAAGGTGTTGATCGCTCAATCCGGCATTTTCTGCGCCGAACACGAGGACGTCATCTGGGGTGAAGGCAACTTCAGTTTCGGTGAAGCGACGGGTTGCTCGGGAAGAAAATGCGTATGCGCGCTTACCAATGCTAAGGGCAAGATCGGCTGCTTCGAAAGAAGGGTGCACGGTCATCGTCGTCAGCTCGTGGTAATCAAGACCGGCGCGGCGTAACAGTTTGTCTTCGAGGGAAAAACCCAGCGGCTCTACAAGGTGAAGGTGGGCTCCGGTGTTGGCGCATAGGCGGATGATGTTGCCGGTGTTCGGGGCGATCTCTGGATGGACAAGCACAACGTGCATAGCTACGTAGGCCTATGAAATGTGTGCAGAGGAACCGACGGCGGCCAATCGATGTGTTGGTAACTTGTTGGATGGGTTTCTGCGCTGTTGTGTGACACCGTGGTTACGACGTTCGTTCGTTTGGCGAGGTGGCCCCCATGTTGTCAATGAGGCGGGCTTTGCCTAGGCGACCGGCGATGAGCAATCGTACGGTTCCCGCAACCGCGGCCGGCACTTCGAGGGTCAGGGGGTCGACCAGGGCGGCATAGTCGAGCGTGAGCGAAGGTTCGCCGACCAATACCGATCGTATGGCAACGAGAACCGCATCAACCGAGGACTCGCCGGAAGTAACCAGAGACACCCCGGCTTGTAAGGCTTGGTGGATTACCCCTGCGCGAGCGTGTTCTTCGACGGTGAGGTAGCGGTTGCGTGAGGACATGGCCAAGCCGTGGGGTTCGCGAGCCGTTGGGCAGCCAATGATTTCGACCGGGAACGAAAGGTCTGCAGCCATCCTGCGCACGATGGCAAGTTGTTGGAAATCCTTCTCGCCAAAGTACGCACGACACATTCCGGCGATGGCAAACAACTTGGCCACCACGGTGGCCACACCATCAAAATGCCCCGGACGAGCAGCCCCATCAAGGGTGGCCGAGAGCGAAGAAACCGAAACGTTGGTCAACACATTGCGCGGACCGAACGGATACATCTCATCAACCGAAGGCGTGAACAAATATCGTGCTCCCGCTGCTTCAGCCAAAACAGCATCAGTCTCAAGATCACGCGGGTAGGCCGCTAAGTCTTCGGTGGGGGCGAACTGCAGAGGATTCACAAAAATCGTAGTTACTACTGCTTCGTTTTCAGCAACCGCAGCGCGAATCAGTGAAGCATGACCATCATGCAAAGCGCCCATGGTGGGCACAAGACCAACTCGCCAACCAGTGTTGCGGGAACGATCAAGGTGCTTACGAAGTTCGGCAATCGTTTGTACGCGTACTAGAGCCATCCCGCTCAACTCAAAACGTTACGGCGCGACAGGAGCCGGGTCAGATGTAGGAGCAGCCGGAGGGATCTCCAAACCAAGCTCGGCCAAGTTGATCAGCTCACGTCCGGCCGGGCCCAACTGGCGGCTCATCACATGCTCGATCACCGTGATGGCTTGAGGTCCATTGGCCAGCAAGCCGGCGTAGAGAAGATAAGCGCCCATAGTACCTTGCAAGCGATCGGAAATCTCATCCTGGTGAATGATGATTTTCTCGCCACGAGCAATCCAGATTTTGAGGTTCAAAAACAGCACGCTCATGGCCATATGCGCATCGTCGTGTGGCCCTAATGGAACATGCTCGAACGGCATATTTAACTCGGCGTAAGCGTGGAGATTGTGAGGCGAAGGGATCAGCGAAATGACCCGGTGAAAACCATGCTCGCG
>JAYUVJ010000519.1:0-2438 GCA_043754155.1 Acidimicrobiia bacterium | reverse complement strand
TTAGTTTTCGTAACCCGCAATATTAAGGACGTGAAATCGACCAAAGTACAAACTCACAATCCGTTTTCTTCGTAGCAACTGCAAACTCCAACCAGGCGTAGCCGCAGCTTGAACCGCTTGGGCATCCACCGATCGGCCAACCGTCTTGCTGCTACCGGTCCTGCGTAGCACCGACCAAGCTAGTGATGTCGACCAGAGTTTGGCGTGGCAGAACTGGTGACTGCGGGGTTTGTGCCGGAATTCGCGCTCATGCGTTTGGAGGCTTCTACGAAATCGGCGGGTTCGAGGGTGGCGACCGAGGAGGCATCGAGGCCACCGGCAGCACCGGCGTTGGTCAACCGTAATGCTTGAGAATTGATGGCTTGCTCGAACAGGTTGCGAGATAACCGTGCGTTGCCAAAGCGTTCGTTACGGATGGCTGAACTAAAGATTGTGGTGAGCGCTTCTGTGGTTCCGGCACCCAAGCGATAGTCACCGTCGGCAGCGATTTTCTCGGTGATGGCTACCAACTCGCGAGTGCCGTAATCCTTGAACTCAATCTCACGCGAAAACCGTGAACGCAAACCGGGATTCGAATTGAGAAAAGCGTTCATCAACTTTGGATAACCGGCAGCGATAACCACTAAGCGTCCGCGATGATCTTCCATACGTTTTAGCAACGTCTCGATGGCTTCGGAACCAAAATCGTGACCAACCAGATTGGCCGGCGAAAGCGAATACGCTTCATCGATAAACAGCACGCCATCCAAAGCGCGCTTAATAGCTTGATCGGTTTTCGCTGCAGTATGGCCCACGTATTTACCAACGAGCCCGGCGCGGTCAACTTCGACCAGATGACCTTTCTTCAACAAACCAATCGATCGAAAAGTCTCCGCTAGCAATCGAGCCACCGTGGTCTTACCCGTGCCTGGGTTACCGAGAAATACCAGATGCTGACTGATCGGCACATCGGCCAACCCATGCTCGCGCCTACGTGACTGCACCTGCAGAAACGCAATAAGCGTTTTCACCTGATCCTTGACCGAATCAAGACCAACTAGCGCATCAAGCTCGGCCTGAATTTCCGTGAGCTCACGAGGAGCCGGTGGACGCGGCGGCAGGAACTGCCCAAGTACGCTCCCCTCCAGCACCCGGTCGGCGTTTTTGCGGGCTTGCTCACCGGCGATAACCAGGCGTTTCCGTATGTCTTCAGGCTTAAGAATGCCTACAACTTAGTTCCGTCCAGAGCACACTGGGACCCGGTTGGCCCAAAACGCAACACCTGATATCTGAGTTGAGATTTCTTGTCCGCGTCCCTAACAACACTTTGGCCGCCGATGAGCCTCCCCTATGCCTGTCATCAACCAGTCATCAAGCAGTATCAAGCAGCCTGGGTCTCAGCCTGTATCTCAGCCTGTGTCTCAGCGTGGGTCTCAGCCGGCATCAGTGAGGCGCACTTGCCCTTTCGATTGCGCACCAACTCCCAGCCAGGCATAGAGTCCCTCTATGGGAACGCATGACCTGCTCATTAAGGGTGCAACGATCGTCGACGGAACCGGGAGCCCACCCACGATTGGCGACCTCGCGGTAACCAACGGAATGATCACCCACCTGGAACCGCCAGGCAACATCGACGGCTCAGCAACCCGCACCATTCAGGCCGAAGGCACGCTCGTCACCCCGGGATTCGTGGACATTCACACCCATTACGACGGGCAGGCGACGTGGGATTCCCAAATGCTGCCCTCCTCCTGGCACGGCGTAACCACGGTGGTGATGAGCAACTGCGGCGTTGGGTTCGCACCGGTGAAACCCCATGACCGCGACCGGCTCATTGAACTCATGGAAGGCGTCGAGGATATCCCCGGCACGGCTCTGCACGAAGGGCTCGATTGGCGATGGGAATCCATGGACGAATACCTCAACGTGCTCGGCGAAAAACATCGTGACGTTGACATTGCCGCCCAGTTTCCCCACGGAGCTTTGCGTCTGTTTGTCATGGGGGAACGCGGTGCCAACGGTGATCTCGCTACTGCCGACGACATCGCCGAAATGTCTGTTCTCACAGAGCAAGCGATCCTGGCCGGGGCTTTGGGGTTCACCTCCTCGCGCACTAAGAATCACCGCACACTCAAAGGCGCATACACACCCTCACTACGAGCTGGGCACGACGAGTTAGTGGGTATCGCCGCAGGATTGCGGCGCGCCAGAGCCGGAGTGTTGCAAATGGTCAGCGATCTTGACCCGCTTGAGGACGAACTGGATTTGTACCGCAAAATGCTGGTGGCTTCAGGCCGTCCCCTCTCGCTTTCGTTGTTACAGGTCCATCGTGATCCCGAACAGTGGAAATCAGTCATTGCCTTCATCGAGCAGGTAAACGGTGAGGGCCACACCATGCGAGCACAGGTGGCAGCACGTCCGGTTGGATTGTTAATGGGTTTGCAGGCAACGGTGAATCC
>JAYUVJ010000518.1:0-15295 GCA_043754155.1 Acidimicrobiia bacterium | reverse complement strand
CCAAACGCTATACCATCAGCCACGTGCGAAAAGTAGACCATCGCAATTGGAGAATACCCAAACCTGAACACTGCTTGAGTATCGGCGATGTACTGGTCCAACTGAAGGTTGAAATTAGTTCTGAGCCCGCATGCAGAGGCGTTCGAGGCCTTAAACACGGCCCGGTGATCCATAACAACAAGGCTAGCGAGCCCATCCAATAGCGGTCACAAGGTTTGCGCTCAGGAATGCTCCTAGCTGCCGTCCTTTTGGTCACACGTTCACCGCCCCGCACGGATGACATGCCGAAACCTCGCTGGGCTTGCATGAAGCTTCGCTAAACGGGTCAACTCTGTCTTTGACCGAAAAAACGCTAACGGGTACGGTGTGAATCCTTCAAGTCTCTAGCCACATCGCGATCACCGAGCGATCGATCTTGAGACCTTCTATGGTCCTGGGGTTTGAAATGCGTGTTGTGGTGTGTGAGTCGTTTGGACCTGTTGAAAATCTGGTCGTTGCTTCGGTCGAGAGCCCCGCCTTGAGGCTGGGCCAGGTTCGGCTGTCAATGTTGGCTGCTGGTTTAAGTTTTGTTGATGGGTTGATGGTTCAGGGGCTTTACCAAATTAAGCCGCCTCTCCCATTTCGTCCGGGCGGCGAGGCACTGGGCCGAGTTACAGAAGTGGCCGACGATGTTCCCCGGGATCTTCTCGGGAAGCGGTATTTGGCTGCAGGTGGAATGACCGGTGCGTGGGCTACGGAATTAGTGGCGCCTGCTTCCAGTTTGATCTCTGTGCCCGACAATCTCACTGACGGTCAAGCCGCGACCTTTTTGCAGAGCTACATGACTGGTTGGTTTGCTCTTACGAAACGTATAACGACAACTCCTGGTGAAACGCTGCTGGTTTTGGGAGCGGGTTCGGGCGTTGGGCTAGCTGCTGTTGATATTGGCCGGGCATTAGGTTTGCGGGTGTTTGCAGTTGCCTCTTCTTCAGAGAAGCGCTCAGCAGCACTGGCCATTGGCGCCGAATCGGTGATTGATTCGTTGAGCGAGAACGTGAAGGAGCGGGCGAAAGAACTCGCCGGGGGTAACGGTGTGGACATTGTGTATGACCCGATCGGTGGGGCTTTAGCCGAACCGTGTCTGCGGGCCATGAGGGAAGAGGGTCGCTACTTAGTAATCGGATTCGCTGCAGGCGCCATTCCAACGTTTCCCATCAATCAGGTGCTCTTACGCAATCGCAGTGTGATTGGGGTGGAGTACGGCGGTTGGGTTGCTCGTTTCCCGGAGCAAAGCAACGCCTTAACCGCTGAAGTTCTAGAGCACTTGGCAACAGGCGTGCTTAGACCCGTTGAGCCAGGAACCTATCGGCTCGACGCCGTGGGAGCAGCCCTCAAGGCCCTGGGCAATCGCGAAGTAACGGGGAAACTAGCGCTGATTCCCTAGAGCGCCTGGTCGCGTGGTGTTGCAGGTCCAACATAGGCCGCCACTAAGGCGAATGAACGAACCAGGCCATCGCAAGAGGTTCAAGTTCAATACGTCCACCTCCGAACCGGGCGGTTTCGCCAAGTACGTTTCTAACCTCACCGGTCAGTCCAGCCCAATCGATGGCTGCTCGGGTGATGTGGACAGGGTGCTCAGCAACGTTAGCGAGGCCAAGTAGGACACCATGGCGCGGATGCCGTTTGGCGAAGGCGAAGACCGAGCGTTCACCTACGTCGAGCACATAAGTGAGTCCGCCTTGGTGAAGTTGCGGCGTGGCAGCGCGAGCCTTAAGCATCGATTGCAGGCCACCAAAAACAGCTTCTTCGACTGTGCCGGGCACGAGTCGTTTTCCGGCGGCGGTCCAGTCCATGGGGGGCCGTTGACGCCAACGAGAATCGGCAGCGCGCGTAGGGTCAGCAAGGTAGGTGACATCGTCACCTAGGGCTAGCTCATCTCCCATATAGATCAAGGGCATGCCGAAACTGGCAGCAATCCCGTAGGCCAACAACAATCGCTTGATCCCGTAAGACAAACCGTTCGTATCTGCCGTCGATCGAGCATGACTGATTCCCGTTAGAGCTGCTGCCATGCCGCAGGTTCGTTCATCTCCGGTTTCAACGTTGGAGCTGAACGGTACGCCGTGGGCGAAGGAACCGGGAAAATCACTACGGAAGAACGCTGCTAGAAACCGTCGATGATCCGCTCCGTTTACACCTACAGCGCCTGCGTCGGCATCATCAATGGCCCAGCCGATATCGTCGTGACAACGAACGTAGGTTCCCCAACCTGCCGTCGATGGAGTCTGAGGCAGCGAACGCATAGCTTGGGACATCAGAACAGCATCGCGGGAGGCTAACGAACTCCAAATGTTGACCATTAGCTGGTTGTGATACGCCAGCTGACATTCTGCAAACTCACTTTGGTGCACCCCGTTACTGTGCGCACCCAGGTAGGTCGTGAGTTCGCGGGGGCCAACAATCGCCTCAGCTTTAAGTAACACCGATGGCGCAACCGCACTCATAAGCGAGCGAAGCACCTGAACGATCAGGTGGGCTTCTGGCTGGTTTTGGCAGTTCGTTCCTAGCCGTTTCCAGGTAAAGGCGACCGCGTCAAGGCGGAGTGATTCCACACCCCGGTTACCCAGAAAGCACATGATGTCAAACATCTCAAGCAACACGTCAGGGTTTCCGTAGTTGAGATCCCATTGGTAGCTGTTAAACGTTGTCCAGACCCAGCCATTGAGTTCAGCATTCCATGTGAAATTCCCCGGTGCCATTTCGGGGAACACTTCGGGAAGGTCTTGTTCAAACGCATCGGGTCCGGTGCGATCTGGATGGACAAGGTAGTAGCCCTTGTACTTCTCGTCACCAGCACGTGCCGCAACCGCCCACTCGTGCTCAGCGGCTGTGTGGTTCATGACCAAATCGATACAAAGGCTCACGTTCCGATCACGCAAGGCATCGGCTAGTGATTCAAGATCGTCGATCGTGCCGCGCTCTTCAGATGTCGCACGGTAGTCCTGTACGGCAAATCCGCCGTCGTTGGGCTCAGGCCGCGCTTTGATCACGTTCATGAGGTGAAAGTATTTGACTCCCAGTTCATTCAAATAATCAGCGCGCTTAGCAACATCTCCAAGAGTGGGGCCAAATTGCTCGGCATACGCCACGTAGCCAACGGCGTCTGGTGCTTGGAACCACAGCGGATCAACTAGGCGTTGCACATCACGGCGCCGCAGCGCAGCCTTACGCTCAACCGCTGCTGCACCGGCCAACGCAGCAAAACTGCCAAGGAGGACTTCAGTGGGGTGGGTTGGGTACAAAGCCCGAAGCACCGGCGCGATCTCTTTCAATGCCGTTCGAAGCCGCAGAGTAAACAACTGTTGGGCTGTTTCGTCATAGCCAGCGGAGCTAAGCCGAGCCACGAAATCTTGGCCTAGAGCATCGGAGCCCAAAACGCGTTCGACCAGCGAGTCGACTCCTGTAAGCGCTTGCATAGCCCTAAACCCTACCGGGGTTTTTCGTAGTTGTGATTCACTTCACACCCATTCTTTCGTCGTGCTTTGAGCACCCTCGTCCTCAACGAATTCATAAGTACAGAGCACTTCAGATGTCCACGATCTACAACCCTGCTGATACAGAAACATCATCTGAAATACCGCACAGGTCTAATTCGCGGTAGTTTCGCCGGGCGTGGCCAAAATGGTGCCACGATGCCAAAACAAGCGTCACCGGCTAGTCGTGCCGACCCTGTTTGGTAGCGGGGCGAACTAGCCGTGCGTCTCCAGCAAAAGTTGCGGCATCCAACCAGCGGAATGGATGGCCGAATTGAATGAGCAACGTCTATTGTCGCTAATCGTTGCCCTTCTTACGTTAACACCTCAGTTTGTGTGTCGAGCGCCGCTTCGTTAAGAAACAACCAGCACGCGGCTGATAGATCGTGAGGAGACGCCGACGCGAAGTTCCATTGCTTCTGGTCGGACGATCCAGCCATGAGTTGCTACATCCCACGTTTGGTTCCAACGAGAGTCAAGAACGATGGTGACTTCAGTTGTCGCTCCCGCGGGCACCGATACTTTGGCAAATCCAACGAGCTTTTGCACTGGTTGATCGCTGGGCTTGGGCACTTCGTCGTCGGTCAAGGGAACATGCACGGCAGCGGCATAGACCTGCACCACTTCAACGCCAGCACGTTCACTGGTGTTGCTGACGGTTGCCGCTACAACTGGCGAAGTTGAATCACCTGAAACAGATGCCGAGGAAATCGTTAGGTGTGCATAGCTCATGCCGTGACCGAAGGGAAAGAGGGGTTCGCGGCCCACCGTGTCATACCAGCGGTAGCCAATGAGGCGGCCTTCGCGGTACTGCATTTTGCCGTTACGGCCTGGATAGTGCTCAACGGCCGGAGTGTCTTCTAATCGGTTGGGGAAGGTAACGGGGAGCCGCCCACCTGGGTCAACCAAACCGGTAAGTACATCAACGAGTGAGTCCCCCAGTTCTTGGCCGGGGAACCAAATGGCCAATACTGCACCTACTTCGTTGATCCACGGCATTGGCACCGGCGAACCGGCATTAACCACCACGATGGTGCGGGGATTCACCGAGGCGACTGCGGCAATCAGTTCGTTCTGACGGCCGGGGAGGTTCATGTCGTCGCGGTCGTAGCCTTCGGTTTCCCATTCGTCGTTGGTGCCGACGATAACGATGGCCACATCAGATTCGGCGGCCAAATCGGTCGCTTGCATCACGAGATCAACCTTTTGCGGCGCAAGGGCTCCAAGGTAGAACCCGCTGAGCGCAAATTCGGCTTCTCGGCGAATTTCAAGTTCGATCACGTAGGACCGCCCGGCTTCGAGGTTGCGTTCAACAATTACTTCGTCTTTGCCGAGCCCGAAGAATGATCCGCCGTAACCCGCCGATTCGTTATCAGCCACCCGTTCGCCGTCAATGAACAAGCGGGCGTCGCCAGCAACAGTGAAGCCAATCTTCCAGGTACCCGAAACATCTGGGGTAAGGCTGGTGCGGGCGCGGGCGCTGAAGTTACGAATGTTGGTGCCCACCGCTTCACTATCGAACCAAGTGACTCGTGCGCTCGTCGGATGTTGCGTACCGACGGGCATAACCCCGGGTGTGTCAATCGCAGCAATGCCGTCATACATGTCGATGGAGATGGGGGCCATAACCGTGGCTTCCGGCCCAGGCATACGGCGATGGGTAAGGCAGCCCGGAGCGTAGGCGACCCTGGCCCCGCCAGCTTCAAGACGAGCAGTAACGGCTTCAAGTGGGTGCACCTGGTGCGTGGCGGTTACGAAGGCACTCCCCCCGCCCATTACTCGTCCAACTTTGGCGTTAGGCCCGATAACGGCAACCTTGAGCCCTTGCATGTTGTTCAGCGGCAGCGCATGTTCTTGGTTGCGCAGCAGTACCATCGACGCGGAACCGGCGGCACGAACGAGCGCCCGATCTGCGGGGTCGTCGATGGTGAGTTCGGGGCCAGGTCCGGTTCCATCAAGCACACCGAGGTCCTCCAACGTCATGAGGAAACGCCCTACGCGCATACGAATCGTTTCGGCGCTTACCCGGCCATCGTTGACGGCATCGAGCAGCTTGGCACCACGCGCTACTGCGGGCCCGGGCATCTCCAGGTCGAGGCCGGATTCGATTCCTTCAACGGTTGAGTGCAGGCCAAACCAATCACTCATCACTAGGCCGTCGAAACCCCACTCGTCGCGTAAAACATCAGTAATTAGTTCTTTGGAATCAGCAGAAAATGGGCCGTTGATTCGGTTGTAAGCGGTCATAATGCTTTTGGCGTTGGCTTGGCGGACGGTGGCCTCGAACGGCGCCAAGTACATCTCGCGTAAGGTTCGTTCATCAATTTCGGAGTTGATGCTCATGCGTTCAACTTCAGTGTCGTTGCCTACGAAGTGCTTCACACATGAGGCCACACCTTCACTTTGCACGCCCCTCACATACCCAACGGCAATCTCACCGGTGAGGTAGGGGTCTTCGCTCATGCATTCAAAGTTGCGTCCACCGATTGGGGTGCGATGCAAATTGATTGTTGGCGCCAAATGCACAACAGCACCTTTAGCTTTCACCTCGCGGCCTAACAACACTCCAACCTCCTGCACCAATGCGGGATCCCACGTCGCCCCTAAGGCCGTTCCGCAAGGCACGTTCACCGAGGCCGGACCGTCGAACCGAGTCCCTCGAGCTCCGGCCGGGCCATCGGTAACTCTCATCGCTGGAATGCCGACGCGTTCAATGGCCACGGTCTCCCAATTGTTGGCGCCAGCAAGGAGCGAAACCTGCTCCTCCAAGGTCAATTGGCTGAGGAGTTCAGAAACACGAGCAGACGGCTGACTGGACATAGCAAACTTTCAACTGAAGGCCGTCGGACTCAATCGAATACCGAACGGGATACCAAATGGCGCTTGCTGAAACTATGGCAGGCTCCAGACAACGCTCGAACAACGATGTTGCAAAGTACCAATACCGACACAATTGCAGAAACGAATCAGCCTTTTACCGAACCGGCCAGAAGACCCTTCACAAAGAATCGCTGTAGGGAAAAGAACACTGCCAGCGGCACGACCATGGAGATAAACGCCGCCGACGTGAGCAGATGCCACGCTTGACCTCGATTGCCGGAAATTTCAACGAGTTTCGCGGTCACCGGCGAATTGTCACCTCCGCCGAAAATCTTTCCTACGAAGAAGTCGTTCCAAATGAAGATGAACTGGAAGATCCCAAGAGAGGCAATGCTGGGCAGGCTCAGCGGAAGCACAACTCGACGAAAAATCGTGAGGTGTCCCGCGCCATCAATGCGCGCCGCTTCGATCAGCTCCGCCGGAAGCGCCCCAACGAAATTCTTCAAAATGAAGATGCAGAACGGCATACCAAAAACGGCATGCGCGATCCAAACACCAACAACAGAGTTTGCAACCCCCAATGAGGGGAACACAGAAGTAGATCCAATATGGATGCCTTGGGTCATGAGGCGCAATAGCGGAATCACGGCCATTTGCAACGGCACAACCAACATGCCAACCACGCCAACAAACATCCAGTCTCGGCCCTTAAAGTCCATCCAGGTGAAGGCGTAGGAGGCCATCGACGCCAGGGTGATCGAAATGATCACCGCTGGAATCGTGATCTTAATGGAGTTCAAAAAGAAGTGTCCGAGGTTGATACCTGAACGCGCCCCGAGCACTTGGGCATAGTTATCGAACGTGACAGAGGGGTGCCGGAAGAACATCCACCAACCTGAGCTCTTAATTTCGCGCTCAGGGCGGAACGATGTGAGAAACAAACCAAAGGTCGGAACGGTAAAGAGGATGGCAATAATCCAAACAAGGACCTTGCCTTCACGCCGACCAAGCACCGCTGTCAACTTTGCTCCGAGCGAAATCTGGCCTCCGTGGCTTGTCATACTCGGCGTACGTAGGGGAACGGTCATGATCCCACCATCTCCTGTGCTCGTTTTTGGCCCCGTTGATTCAGTACTACAACGGGAATCACCAACAGGAAGAGAAGGACAGCCAGCGCGGCAGCTACCCGCTCACGGTTTTGCGTGAAGTAGTTGGTGTAGTACTCGTTCGCCAGTGTCGTTGTATTGAAGTTTCCACCGGTTGTTCCCTGCACGATGTCAAACGCCTTCAACGAAGCAATAGTTCCGGTAGTGATCACCGTCAACACTGCGGGTCGAATATACGGAAGCGTGATTTTGTAAAAGATTTGATTACTAGAGGCTCCATCAACCCGAGCCGCTTCTTCGAGCGAATCAGGAACTCCCTTGATGGCCGCCGAAAGCACAACAACGGCAAATCCCGTCTGTACCCATACGATAATGACAATGAGGAGCAGAGTGTTCAACGACCCACCGGATTCAAGCAGCCAAAGCCTTTGCCCATCGCCGCCAAACCCTTTCGGCCAAAAGGGGATGACCTTGGTCACGGCATTCAATAGGCCGTAATCGAATGGAGGTCCGTCGTACACAAATTTCCAAATGATCCCGGCGCCAGCAAGCGAGAGCGATACCGGAATAAAGATAAGTGCCTTTACGATCGACTCCCGCTTCATTCCGTCGGTGTATCGAGCAATTACCAAACCAAGAATTGTGCTCACCGATCCCCCACCAACTACCCAGAGAATGGAGTTGAAGAGAGCCCGTCTTTGTAACTTGTCAGTGAAGATGAATTGGTAGTTGGCCAGGAAACCCTTACTCCCAGCGGGGAGTTGGGGGTCGCGAATAATGCTGTTCACAATGGTTTGCAACGCTGGGATCGCGAGACCCACTACCAGCAAAAGGATCGCTGGCCCTACGAACATGGCAATCTGGCTGCCATGTCTTAAGCGTTTCGGCAAAACTTGTGTGCCGTAGTACAGCGCCAAGAGCACTCCGAAGAACCCACCAAGCCCTAGGACCACGGTGAGCAGGGCTTTGAAAACTTCGCTCATTTCATCTCATATCTGTTCGAAAGGACTGCTCGAAGGTTCACGAGCAAACAATGACAAGGAGTTAAACGTGAAAAGAAAGGGACCCGCAAGTTTCGCTTGCGGGTCCCTCCGAAACAGCGCCTAAGCGCTAAATCCACCACTGCAGAGTCGACCGAGAATGGTTGACACTGTCATTTCGATCAGGCGGCTGGCCAGCTCTTTTCGATGTTGGCAAGCGTCTCGTCGGTGCTCTGTCCAGTGATCCAAGCAGTGCCTTCCTTCCAGAACGTTCCTCCACCTACGGCGCCCGGCATGAGGTCAGAGGCGTCGAATCGGAATACGTCGGCCGACTTGCCGATGTTGGCGAAGACCTGGTCGAACTTGTCAGGCAGAAGGCTGGTGTCGTAGTCCTTGCGTGGCGAGAACTTGCCGGCATTCTTGGCTGCGTTGTTCGCAAAATCGACGCTCATCACGTAGCGGAGGGTGTCCATCGACTCTGGCTTCTTGTTGGTTACGGCATTGAGATCTCCGCCGCCGAGCATGACCTTAGGATCGGTGGCCTTCGCTGTTGGAAGGTAGAAGGCGCTGATGGTTCCGGCGTCACCGAAGACGGTGCCAGCGGCCCAGAAGCTCTTGTAGAAGTTGGCCTGGCGGTGCATGTAGCACTTGCCGGTTTCGATTGGAAGGCCACCGTCTTGGAAGCGTGTGGTGGCGATTGCCTTTACGTTTCCTACATACTTCTCGTTCTTTAGGATTGCTCCTGCCGCATCCATTGCCGTCTTTACGATTGGGCTGTTGAATGGGATCTTGTGGTTGACCCAAGCGTCGTAATTGGCAGGAGTTGTGGTGCGAAGCATCATGTCCTCTACCCAGTCGGTAATGACCCAACCAGTTGCCGCCCCTGATTCAATACCGGCGCACCATGGCTGTCCGCCGTCGGCAACGATCTTGTCCGAAAGCTTGGTCAATTCGTCGAGCGTCTTAGGAACGGTATAGCCCTTGGCTGCGAATGCCTTGGGGTTATACCAAACGAATGACTTGAAGTTTGACTGGAATGCTGCGCCGTAGAGCTTTCCATCAACGGTGCCGTAGTCGGTCCATCCGCTCAGGAAGTTCTTGTCCAGGTCGGCCTTGACGTCAGCTGGCAACGCTACGAGCTTGCCCGATTTTGCATTGGTAGCCAGAACACCGGGCTGTGGGAAGTCGATGATGTCAGGTGCGTTTCCGCCAGCAAGACGGGTCTTTACGTCGGCTTCGAAACCCTTGGACCCTTCCCACTTGACATCAACGCCAGTGCACTTTTCGAACGGAGCCCATGAAAGCTCGAACGCAGCGATATCCTTTTGATCGTCATTGGGCGAATAGATGGTTACTTTCTTGCCCTTGTACTGGTTCTTGCAAGCGATTCTGCCGTGAAGCAACGAACCGCTCGGTTTGGTGGCCTTTGCCTTGGCGGCGGCAAGGGCGGTTGGGCCCGATACCAGCACAACAAGTGCAGACGCTGCAGCGACTGTCTTTGCGTATTTCATTAATTCTCCCCGGAGGATGGAAACACAGGTGTGGATTTCCTGCTGGGCGCCGCCTTACTGCAAGCGCTTACAGGTGAAGGTAGCACAAGTCACAACCCGGATGTCTTTTCGATGTTTATATGCAGGTCAGAGCGATGAAAGCTCACGATGCTTCCTACAACGAGGCAGCAAAGTGGCTACTGTCCTGGGAGTTCAAACCATTTCTACTCGGATACGACGTACTCCCACTGCCCATCGTGCATGTAAAGCCGATGCCGCTGACCTGGGGCTTCAAGGTCAATGTCTTCTAGTGGGAGGCGATAAGAAACATCTGGCTCCCAGGCCAAAACCATTGGTTGACGTTGCAGCGGCCAAGTTTCAAAATGCTTGGGTTTCTTGGTAGCCAAATCACTCAGAGCTTCATCGACGGACCTATACGCCGAGAGTTGGTGGAGGCTGACCCAAGTAGGGGGTGCAAGGGTCCGAGTTCCCGCCGTGGCTTCGGCTAGGGCTTGGTCTGGGGTAAGCCAATGAAACGCGGTTAATTCACCTTCGCTCATGGTTATGTCTCCCTGCACGGCCGGCGCCACGAAGAACCAAGTGCCAAAGCGCTTCATTTCAAACGGTGGTGGGACCCATCGGGACAACGGTACGAGAGTTTCGAAAATTACGTCGAGGGCAACTTCTTCGCGAGCCTCGCGGACTGCGGCATGGTGTGAAGCAATGAATTCGTCGTCGGGCGCATTTGGATCAAAGTCTTCGGGATCAACTTTCCCGCCGGGAAATACGCTGAACCCGGCAAAGCTTCCCCTGCCCACACGTTCGACCATAAGCGTCTCAAGACCGTTTTCACCGTCTCGCACCAAAATGACGGTGGCGGCGGGAATAAGGGGTGACGGTTCTTCCATTACCGAAGTGTCCTTAGCGTCCATGCCTGAGGGAACTTCAGGGCCTTTTCTGTTGGGCGATTCGGTAGTCATTTCCCAAGCCTTGCAGGCCATCCCGAAAATCACCAGATGAAGGAAACGAACTCGTGAACCGAGTCAACCCGCAAAGACCACCGATCGTGAGCCTTCTGAGCCAATTACTACGGGTACATAGTTACCGCAAACTAGATGCTAGATGGACTTGCCGGAACCTAGAGGAGTTCAAAGATCGTCCAAATTGCCAAACCCGCAAACAGCGAAGCAGCAATTCGTCGGACGATGTGCAGTGGCACGACCCGAACTACCGATCGGCCTACGAACGCAGCAAGCCCTGCCACGCACAAAAGCGCTCCAAACGCGCCGATCCCAACACCGATCGGATCGCCTCGATCGGCGGCCAACGACGCCGTTGCTAACTGCGTGAGGTCGCCCCATTCGGCCAGACCGATGGTCACAAACGAGGTCGCCACGATGGTCCGCAATCGCGTCACAGGTGCGGCCTTCGAACCGGGAACCCCGCCATTGTTTGCTTCGTCACCGGGCATACTTGGCTGGTTTACCTCCTCGGTTTCACGCCAAAGTAAAACCGCCCCGACCAAAAACAGCAGCGCCGTGACTCCACGGACAAGCCACCCAGGGAGCCTGTGGATCAGGTTTCCTGCCGTTACTGCGACCACGACGTGCATCGAAAATGCGGCAGCCACCCCACACCACACGGCACCAGGTCGGCGAAACCGAGAAGTGAGTACCAAGGTCGCAAACATCGACTTGTCGGGAAGCTCCGCCGGGAAAATCATGGCAAACGCCGTGAGGGTATTGCGAAAAGTCACCGTCCCATTCTGGTCGACACTTTATCTAACTCCAGATACTCGGGAGATTTCTTGACCAAGGTGACAGTTCACTCGCCGGGCCCTACCATCCGCCTATGTCTTGTGCACCTTCCAACTCCACCACCTCATCCACCTTTGCCCATAGCGCAATGAACGTTGCGGTCTTAGGTGCTGGTTCCTGGGGAACGACGGTCGCCTCGCTGACGGCATCTCGAAACCGCACCACACTGTGGGCGCGCGATCAGGATGTAATGGAGGAGATCAATACCGAGCACCTCAACACGAAGTATCTCAAGGGTTACCCGTTACCGGCTACGTTGCGTTCAACTACAGACCTTTCCGCAGCCGTAGCGATGGCCGATGTGGTCATTGTTGGGATTCCGTCGCACAATTTTCGCTCGGTGCTTGAACAGTGCGCACCGCACATTCGCCCTTGGATTCCCGTTGTGTCGCTGACCAAAGGATTCGAACGCGGCACAGTTATGCGCATGACTGAGATTATTAAGGATGTACTCCCAGGACATCCTGCCGCAGCCCTAACCGGACCAAACTTGGCTAAGGAAATCATGGCCGGGTACGCAGCAGGCGCGGTGGTCGCCACAGAGGATCTCTCCGTAGCACGGGCCTTGCAGGCAGTGTTTCACCGTTCGTTTTTTCGTACGTACACAAACCATGATGTACTTGGCTGCGAAGTCGCTGGCGCGCTAAAGAACGTAATTGCTATCGCTGCGGGGATGGCCGAGGGTTTGAGTGTGGGCGATAACACCCGCGCAGCGGTGGTGTCGCGTGGCCTCTCAGAGTTAGCTCGGCTCGGTACGGCGATGGGTGGACATGCTTCCACGTTTTCTGGCCTTGCTGGGCTTGGTGATCTCATGGCGACGTGTATGAGTCCTCAAAGTCGCAATCGATATGTGGGCGAACAATTGGGCAAGGGCCGCAAGTTGCCGGAGATTTTGGCCGAAATGAACATGGTCGCTGAGGGCGTTAAGACAGCCGAAACAGTGATGGTCCTCGCCGAGCGGCACAGTATTGCCATGCCGATTTGTCGGACGGTGTACCGGGTGCTGGAAGGTGAAATTGATGCGGCGGCGGCCTACGCCGGATTGCTGCAAGTCCGCCCTGGTCACGAAGACGACCCCGATTAGTTGTGACAATCTGTTGCCCCAATTTGTGTCAGTCGAACACCTCTGCTTAAGGCGGTAACCGATGCGATAAACCGTCTCTAAACATCAGCACTTGTACTAAATTTCTGGCGCAAGCTCGGCACCACAACATCGACTGCCTTTGCCGCCGTCGTAGCCGGTACCCCAAACCTTTTCGATAAGTTCGATGCGCGGTACTGGTCGACCAGGTCGCTCAGCGAGTGTTTGCAAGACGCCAAACTCAAGCGGTGAAAGATGGATACGCTTCGAGAGCGGCTTCATTGTCCCAACTTGAGCAAAGAGTTCGGACCCCAAAAATGAATCGATCGCGTTTGCGCTTTCACGTTTGCGCTTTCACTTTTGCGCTTTCAAAGGTATAGACGCCACCGTAAACGCCGTTGACGGAATCGGCGAGCCAGACTTTTGAACCAAGCCCAGGCAAGGCTGCAAACGCTGTTTGGGAAAGAGATTCGGCCCCTTCGTAGTTCCACACAGAAGGCTTCTCACATTGCGCTCAATTGTCCCTTTCCTTGATACGGTGTGGTTTTTTGAGCATATTAACGATGGGTTTAAGTCCATCGTCCGAGCGAACTTTAGACGCAGGCTTTCTGATCGTGCCCTCTTCACCACAACTACCACCTAAACGATCGGGGTCACCGGCTGCCCGAGATCGACGATCCAGTACTTCGGGTAAGTTCCAGCCACGCGAATATTCTCGGCGACCATCAGCCCACTCTGCTAAATCAAACTCCTCAAAGAAACGTTCGCAACGACCCGGTTCGAAAGTAACGGGTCGAGGCATCGGTCGTTTCTTGATGGCGGGGTTGTTGACGGTTGGATTTGGTGTGTTGGCCGTGCGAGGTTTCAACGCCGACAGCGTGAGACTTCCACGGGATGTTTCTATTGCCGCCCATGCACTTCAACGCGTGACCGTAGTGATTGATCCCGGCCATGGAGGCGAAGACCCCGGCACCGTTCAGAATGGCGTGACAGAAGCATCCCTCACCTATCGGATGGCCGCAACCCTACGAGCGGTGGTGGAGCAACACGGTGGTCGTGCGGTCTTCACCATGAACAGTTCTGCCCTAGCTGCGGTGAACTCGCCAAACAGCAACCCGGCGTTACTGGACCCGGTTGGGGCTGAAGCTGTTACTCGCCCCGGAGCCATCGCTAAGGCGGGAGCAACCTCAACCATCGATCTGTATGCCCGCGCCGACGAAGGGGCCCGTGTGTGGAACGCCCAAGGGCCGAGAGTGGTGTTTGTATCCCTTCATTTTGATGCCTCGCCCACTCCGTCGCACCGCGGGGGTATGGTCTTAGTTGGGCTTCGTACGACGGCGATTCCACCCCTTGCCACCAACATCTCGGAACAGCTGACCAGGGCGAAGCTCGGTGGTGAAATTAAACGTCAGCAGCTTGGTGTACTCGGTGGGGTCCACAACCCAATCCCTAACCGCGTGCTAATCGAGCTTGGCACGATCTCGAATGGCAAGGATCGTAGGGCCGCTCAGTATCCGCAGTGGCGCTGGAGGGTTGCCCGAATCCTGGTCGCCGGAATCGCACAAACTAAGCTCACGTAGCGAATCAATACGTGGCACTTCATCGTTTGGAAAGTGCAAGGTGGAACCTTCTAGGATCGATGCCTATGACTTTGCGCTCGGCTCCCGCTCTCCTCAACATGGCAGCCGATCGCGATCCTCACGCCCCCGCCATTACGTGCGGCGATGAATCGGTTACTCGACAAGAACTACGTGAACGTACGAATCGTATGGCTCGGGCCTTTGCTGAACTTGGCGTGCAAGAGGGGTCGCTCGTCACCATTGCGCTTCCGAACTCGATAGCGTTCTTCGAAGCAGCGGTGGCTGCATGGAAGCTCGGTGCTGTTCCTCAGCCGGTATCGAACCGTTTGCCTGATCGTGAACGACAAGCCATTGTGGAGTTAGCCAATAGTGCTCTGGTGCTCGGCGCGAATCCTGAGGCCCATCCCACGAGGAAGGTTTTGCCTATTGGCTGGAAGCCCGATCCTGCGCTTTCCGCCAGCGATTTGCTTGATGTCATTTCTCCGACCTGGAAAGCACCAACAAGCGGAGGCTCAACCGGACGACCCAAACTGATCCTCTCCGGAGCGCGAGCCGAGTTCGAAGATACCAGCGCTGGGTTTGGCATCGTTCTTGACGGGGGTGTTGCCATACCCGGTCCGCTCTATCACAACGCCCCATTTCAGTTCGGTTCGCTGGGTTTGTTCTACGGAAACCACGTTTCGATCCTACCCAAGTTTGAGGCACGCGCCGCCGTGGAAATGGTTCACACCCATCGCCCGCAGGTCATCCTTTTGGTGCCAACCATGATGAGTCGCATGGCTCGTCTCCCGATTGAAGACCGTGCTCAGTTCGATCTGTCGTCGTTGACGCACCTATGGCATATGGCGGCGCCGTGTCCGCAGTGGTGCAAACAGGCGTGGATCGATTGGATAGGCGCAGAACACGTTT
>JAYUVJ010000517.1:0-2582 GCA_043754155.1 Acidimicrobiia bacterium | reverse complement strand
CTTGGGTATTCAACCGAACGGTGGGCGGCAGTTACGATCAGGTGATTCGCGAACTGCCGCAGTACTCGCTGATCGACCATCGCTTTCCCGGACCGTCGTTTAGCATTCGGGGCGGTCGCGGGTCGGAGCTTAGCGGCGCGCTGTTAACACTGGCTGCGGCAAGATTGCGGCAGTATGAGGGCTGGGCGGCGAGCCGTACCAGTGCCAAGGGGATGGTGGAGTCGATCTTCTTTCCCCGGCCCGACAGGAACATGCGGGTGACGCCCCAGGTCCGCCAGCTGATTCTGGTTCCGCTCAAAGCCCAGTTCAAACCGAAGGGGACCGTGGAACGGATCTACCAGCCCTCGCGAGCGGAGTTCGCGAAGCGGGTAGGCCGGATGCGGAGATACCCGAAGTGGATCCTCGACGCGACTCCCGAGGTACTCGCTCAATTCCTGCCGGCGGTGGGCGGCAAAATTACGCTGGCGAGCTTAGGATGTCTGAGAGCGCCCCGGAACCACAATGAACCGCGTGAGTCCTAACGTATGCCTGATGATCTGAATCCTTTCCGCTTGGGCGAGCCCGTGCAGGCCAACCCCTTTGCGTACAACCCGCAAACGTTCTAGGTGCAGCAGGGTAACCATTCGATTCGGTTGCCCGGCCTGGTGACGTTCCGCGATACGGCGCCGCCACCCTACGGGGAGCCACAGCATGTCGATCCAGTCGCGTTCGGAATGCAGCAAGCCGTCCAGCAGAACTACCGGCGATACCAGGAAGCGCAGCTTGCGCAAATGACGCAGACGGCGGAATCGGATCGGCGAAATGTTCGCGAGGCAGCTCCAAGTGGCCAAGAAACGCGTCGCTCAGCGTTGCCCCCACTGGCTGGTTTAGGGTGCCCGCTGACACGCCCCTGGGCTCGATCGTGCAGGTAATGGCACTCAGTCAACGCGTTCCTGGGCGCGAGGCAAAGCCTTTCGCGGTCAGGGAAGGTCAATTAGCTGCTGTGCCTGTGTCAGAGTGCAACCAATCAGCGGTAAGCAGTGTCAAAGCAGGCATCATGAATACGGGGTTCTTGTCACTACTGTCCGGTTAACGAATTGCGTTTTTGTTCCAACTGTATGGACGGCATTGCTTTACGACGACAAATGAGCGCGCACGATTTCAACTCGCCCTGTCAAAATCCAACCAGGAATCGCATTTCCCGGTTATGGAGCTTGATTTATGCACGAGGGCGCTTTGGTGTTCGCGCAACTCCTGGAGTTCCTGCCTCGGCACGAATTCAACACGTGTGTTCGTCGTTACTCGGGCAACAAACGTCCACGAAAGTTTTCGTGTCGCGATCAGTTTTTGTGTCTGGCATTTGAACAGCTGACTTTTCGCGAGAGTCTGCGCGACATCGAAACGTGTCTGCGAGCGATGGGGTCGAAGTTGTATCACGCGGGCCTTCGTGGCAAGATTTCTCGCAGCACCTTGGCCGACGCCAACCAAGTTCACGATTGGCGAATCTTTGCCGACTTCGCCCAGGTGTTGATTCGTCGCGCTCGCGAATTGTATGTCAACGATCCTCTCGATGTGGAACTCGAACAATCGGTTTATGCGCTCGATTCCACGACGATCGACCTGTGCTTGAGTTTGTTTCCGTGGGCGAAGTTTCGTCGGCGCAAGGCTGCGGTGAAGTTGCATACGTTGATCGATCTGCGCGGCAACATTCCGTGCTTTATCCACATTTCCACGGGGAAAATGCACGATGTGAACGTACTCGATCAGCTGCCGATCGAGGCCGGTGCGTTCTATGTGATGGACCGTGGTTATGTGGATTTCGAACGCTTGTATCGTTTCACAACCTGTTCGGGATTCTTTGTGACTCGTGGCAAACGCAATCTCGATTTCCAGCGACGGGCCTATCGCAAGGTGGACAAAACGACGGGACTGCGAAGCGATCAAACGATTGTCCTGTCGGGCGTGAAGTCGGCTCAGCTGTATCCCGCTCCGCTCCGACGCGTTGCGTATTACGACACCGAGAACAGACGCCGCTTGGTATTCCTGACGAACAACTTCGCGTTGCCAGCACTGACGATTGCACGACTGTACAAGAGTCGTTGGCAAGTCGAATTGTTTTTCAAATGGATCAAGCAACATCTGCGAATCAAAGCCTTCTATGGCACGAGTGCCAACGCCGTGAAAACTCAGGTGTGGGTCGCGATCAGCGTTTACGTCCTCGTTGCCATCCTAAAGAGGGAGCTGAAGCTCGAACGAAGCCTGTACGAAATCTTGCAAATTCTCAGCCTCACGCTTTTCGAAAAACGCCCCATTTTCCAGGTACTTACCGACGAAAAACCGGAAATCCACCCGCTCCCTTTCCCTAACCAGTTGACACTGTTCGACTTATAGCCGGACAGTAGTGAAATATTAGCTCTGATTGGACGCCACTTGAAATTGCCCCGAAACTGGGCGGCTCAATGGCGCTGCAAAGAACGGCGCGGCGGCCTAGAGATGGCACTGTCAGGCTCTCTGCTGCTCGCATTGCCCCCGATCGATCGTCGTTTCACCCGCATGGTGTTTCAAATCCGCTGCCGCTGGGGCGTCATCCGGGAGAATCCCGC
>JAYUVJ010000516.1:0-4358 GCA_043754155.1 Acidimicrobiia bacterium | reverse complement strand
ACCAACAAGACGCTTTGTTCTACCCGTGGGTGCAGGTCAATTTCGGGTGGTGGCGAGAAATCCCACCACTTACGCGAGATTCGTTTACTGTGGCGTAGTCGGCGAACAGCATTGGCATTGGAACCTAAACGTGCCCCGATTTCTGCGTCGGAGACCCCTTGGTAGTAAAGCTCACGAACAGGGTTTGGGGCCAGCTCCGTGGGTTTGCGGATCAAGCCGTGACGGGCCGCGACCCCCGAGGTAGAGACCTTCAAGATCCGCTCGATTTGTGAGGCGTTGTTTCCTTCATCAAACAGTGTGCATGTATCTCAGCCCCAACCGCAGCACCCATCCTCTCGGAGCGAGCTTCGCCACCGCCCACGCCTTCTAACCAGCCGGCTAGGCAAAGATGATGGAGGGTGCAAAGCGACTTCGAACGCGTTGCTTTCCGCGTTTTCGAAGTAGACAATCAGTCCATAGCTCAGCCGAACTTTTCTCCTTAAGCGCGGAGGATGCCGGGGCGGCAGGTTCGGCGCCAGGTGAGAACCCATCGCCAAAAGTTGAGACTTTGACTTGATCGTCACAACGCCCTCCACAAACAGACCCGTGTGGGCAGATCGAACAGGACAACAACGTCGGCCTTAGCGAGTCGAGCATCGAGCTCGTCGGAACGAAATCGGCACCCGCATTCGAGCAGCAACGGCACCACAACCGACAGTCATGACGAACCAAACCGGGCGAAGAGCGAGCCAACGCAGATCGGCAACCTCACCAACGGCGTACGAAGTTGACCGGAGAATCCATGCCATAAGTACCCATAGTGGAAGGTGACCGACATAGACCGCCGCTTGACGGCTGTCCACAAAACGAACCAGTCGAGAAATCGAAGGGCGAGAAGCGATGCGAACAAGGTGATCTCCAAAGAGCCCAACCAGGCCAGCTTGGAAGGCGATCAGACCTAGAAGCGAAACAGTCACGTCGCCCATGTTGGAAATCGATTCCGAGCGCACGGCCACCATCGAAGCAGGCAATCCAAAGGCCGAGCCCATCACCATTACCAACAGACCCGCAAAACACAACCGTGCAGCGGTCAAGCGATTCCGGCGAAGCCCGTCGAGATGAAAGCCACCGAGAAACGCACAACTCCAGGTGCAGAGCAAAGCCAAAGCCCACAGCGGCCGATTCTCGAATCCAATCAGTCGAAACACCTGCAAAACGGCCGTCGCCGACACCAAACCAAGCACTGCACGATTTCCAAAGCGCGCATGCAATCGGTACAACGAGGGCGCAAGAATCGTGATCGGTACGTAGACACCCAGAAACCACAACGGCGAAAGCGCCAACTTCATCAGTCCGGCCGTCGCGGGCGAAGCAAATCCAGCGACCAGCACTCCAACAGCAACAAGAGGCAGCGCAGGCATCACCAACTTGCGGACCCGAGCAACCACCCACTGCTGCGAACTTCCACCACGCTCGGAATTCCGTCGCAACGAACCCAACGAAACGGCGCCACCCACGAGAAAAAACAGGGGCATAACTTGCAAAAACCACGTCAGCAGAAATCCACCGGGCACGAGATGCAGGGCATTCCCAGCGTGGGGACCATGGCTATCCCAACGAAGCGTCGACAGGGCACCATGCCAGGTGACCACAATGACTAACGCAAGTGAACGAAGGACCGTAGGCAGTGCATCTGCTGTCGGCGGTGCATCGCTCGTCGACGATGACCGAAGGGTTTGCGGTACTTCAAGCGTTCCGGTTTTCATAAGGTCAATCCTGCGCAAACCACCCAAACACTTCTATCCGCGGAATCCCCTACTCCCGCTTAGGGCCCACCCAACCCCAACCCTCCTTATAAGCACCGGGCAAAGTATTAAAGGCTGGCAAAATAGTTCGTCCGAGCTAATAAAAGTTCTTGACAGGGGAACCACGCGCACTTAAGGCATGTGAGACACGTCGACGCTGACCGTCATGGTGTTTCGTTTGGCATCGGTAAAAATGATTCCCTTGACCGGTGAAACGTCTCGGTAGTCGCGGCCCCATGCGGTGCAAATATGGCGTTCGCCTATAAAACAGTTGTTGGTTGGGTCGACGTCTACCCAACCAAGATCGGGCACGTATACCGAAAGCCACGCGTGCGAAGCATCGGCACCACGCAACTTTGCCTGGCCCGGCGGTGGCAACGTTTCGAGGTAGCCACTCACATAGCGTGCAGCTAAACCAAAACTCCGCAGACACGCAATTTGCAGGTGCGCAAAATCTTGGCACACACCTTCGCCAAGCGATAGGACATCTCCGGGGAGTGTCGATAGCGTCGTAACGCCCGGCTTGTAAACAATATCTTGATGGATTCGTCCGGTGAGGTCGCTTACGATTTCTAGCAGTCCCCGGCCTGGCCAAAAAGAGGATGCCGCATAGCTGCGCACCACGTCGGTAAGGGGAATTAGCTCGGATGCAAACGCAAATTCCCTGGCCTCGAGATCGGCTTGGTTAGCGCCGTCAACGAGCCGTTGGACAGCATCATCCCAGGACGGACGGAGAAACTGATCCGGGTCAAGAGCCATTGCGCCAGAAATGCTGACCTCGCTCGTGGCGGTAACGATGAGCTTGGTGTGATTGGTAGCCACGGAGAAATTGGCAACATGGTTTCCGTAAAAATCGGTGAACTCGTTATAGGCGTCGGGGGTTGGCTCGATGACCAACTGGGACCGCAGGACCGCTTGACCCGGAGTTGAACGGGGCAGCAAGCACAGCAGGCCGTAACTCGACGAAACAGCCGAATCGTAAACGTACTCAGTGCGATGAATAATTTGTAGCGACAACGCTCTGCTCCTACCCGCGGACTGCGTAGTTATTGTCGGACTCCGCATAGCTGAGTGCCCACGCCGTATTACTGAAGAAGAGATCGGTGAAGCGAGCGGCCGCAGGGCCGAGCACTACAAGGCTCCCGAAATGAGGAGACCGAGTGAGGCGGCCTGCCCTAGCGATTGTTGGGGCATTTGGCGAGCAAAATGTTCAGCGTCGATCGCATCCGTAATTCCACGTAACGAAGAATGCAATTTATCCAAGAACTCGACAAGCTCCGTGCGTTCCCCGTTTTCGTTGACGGTGGCCAAATTGGCGGTGTCAGCGAGGCGCAGCGAAGTTGAAACTTCCAACAACAACCGCTCTTCGGCCGACAAACGGTCCTGGACCGCCGAGCGTGAACGGGGCAACTGTGCAATATCGTTTTGCAGGCAACCGAGTTGGAAGGCCAGCGATCGTGGGTTTCCACCGTCGAGCAGTAACAAATCGAGGAGGGTCTGCACCTGGGCTTGGCTGCGGTACCGGCGACGGTAGGTGATGATGCTCTCAGCCGTTGTCAACACCGACTCCAAAAGCAACGAATCAGTTGCTTTGTCGTTTTCGCAGCTCAGTGTGGCGCGCAATAACGCCGTGAGAAAGAGTGCTCGTTCGAGCCGACGGCCTGCATCCATGAAATGCCAACCTGGATCACGGACCATACTTTCGCTGTGCAAACCAGCTAACGCCAACAGACTTTGCATCGCCCGGCTGAGTGCGCCCTGAACCTTACTTTGTCGGTCGTTTACCCCAGCAGCGGTATTCAGCTCAAAAATTTCGCGGTCAAGATTGCCAATGACCAGCCACGTATCATTCGACAATTGATCACGCACGGCATAAGCGGCGTCTAGCAGGTGTCGAACTCCGTGGGCGAGAGTGCCGGGACGATCCGACTCCACAATCAAACCGAACAGTTCATCGCCCGGATTTGCACGATTCGAAGCGACGGTAAAACCGGGAAAGGTGGTGGAAACCGCAGTAAGCGCCCCGAGTAACAAATCGAGGCACAATGTCCCAGTTGGGTTTGCAGCATTCGAAAAATCGTTGCGGCGATCAGCAACAACTCGCAACAGACGGGCCATTCCCTCGGCCCGCTCGGCGTAGCGACCCACCCAGAAAAGATTTTCGGCCGCTCTTGAAGGCATCGACCCAACCGGGTGGACCGCTTCAATAACGGGACCCGAGTTGAGCCAGAAACCGCCCAGCTGTTCGGGTTCCGATGCCAACACCCAAGCATCTTTCGTTATTGCCCCCGCCTGATTAGAAATCAACAAACTCGAAGCACTCGGCGCAACCCGAACTAAACCGCCCGGCATTACCATGTACGAGTCGCCCTGGGCAACCGCAAACGCTCGGAGAACCGACCTGCGTGCTTCGAACCCCGTATCAGTCAACGTTGGGGTTGTCGCAAGCGGCAGCAAAGCTTGTGCAGCCCATGCCCACGGCGCGGCAACGATTTTTTCCTTCAGCTCGCTTAATGCGGCCGCGGATAGCTCGTGGCCGAACAGCGTTGACGTTCCTGCTTGCGGGGCAACTGG
>JAYUVJ010000515.1:0-22676 GCA_043754155.1 Acidimicrobiia bacterium | reverse complement strand
GGGGCATCGTCGGTTCGCACGACGGTTTGGTAGCCGTGACGCTTAGCTGATTCGGCCAGCATCATGCCTAACTGTCCGCCTCCCAGGATGCCGACGGTTGATCCAACGGGTAACGATAACTCCACGGGTCAACCAGCAAAGGGGAGTTGGGACTCAGTGGCTAGTGCGCTGGCAGCAGAATCGGCACGACGAGTTGCTAAGCGTGCAGATAGATCTGGATCGGTTGCCGCTAGTAGGGCCGCAGCGAACAACGCAGCATTGATGGCTCCAGGCTTTCCGATGGCGAAGGTGGCGACGGGGACACCTGCAGGCATCTGCACAATTGAGTGCAGTGCATCCACGCCTTGCAAAGCGGTGGCGGGAACGGGTACGCCAAGAACAGGAACCAGGGTTTGGGCTGCCACCATTCCGGGGAGATGGGCTGCGCCACCAGCACCGGCGATGATGGCTCGTAGTCCGCGCGAGGAAGCCGAAACGGCATACTCGGCCATCACCGTAGGCATTCTATGCGCGCTGACGATTTTGGTTTCGTGGGCGATACCCAACTCGGTAAGTACCAACGAAGTGTGCTCCATTACCGACCAATCCGAGATTGATCCCATGATGACGCCAACCAACGGCGCAGAAGAATCAGCAACGGAACTCATGATGAGATTCTGCTGTAGTTCGGTGCTTCCTTGGTGATCTGCACATCGTGAGGATGGCTCTCCGCTCGCCCAGCCGCAGTAACGCGCATGAGACGTGCGTTGCTCAAATCATTGAGATTCGCAGCGCCTGCATAGCCCATGCCACTGCGCAAACCGCCAACGATTTGACCGATTACATCGTGCAATGCCCCGGCATAAGCTACGCGACCTTCAACGCCTTCGGGAACCAGCTTGCCCGTACCGGCGGCCGCCGCAGCATTCTCCACGGAACCCTGGCCGCTGGCATAACGATCAGCAGCACGGCCTTCGAGTGCGCCCATGGAGCCCATGCCGCGGTAGCTCTTGTAACGACGGCCTTCGAACAACTCAAAGGCACCGGGAGCTTCGTCGGTTCCGGCCAGCATCGAGCCCAACATGACCATGTTGGCCCCTGCCGCAACCGCCTTGACCACGTCGCCCGAGTAGGTGATGCCACCGTCGCCAATCAGGGTGACACCTAAGCGGCGGGTGGCCTTAGAGGCTTCGTAGATGGCAGAGAGCTGGGGCATACCGGCACCAGCAACCACTCGTGTCGTGCAGATCGATCCGGCGCCCACTCCAACCTTGATGGCATCGGCCCCAGCTTTCGCCAACGCTTCGACTCCGTCGGCGGTTACTACGTTCCCAGCGAGAATCGCCAGATCGGGCCAGCCGCTGCGGATCATCATGATGGTGTCAACGACGCCCTTGGAATGGCCGTGCGCCGTATCGATAGCCACAGCATCCACTCCGGCATTCACGAGCGCTTGCACCCGGGCTTCAACGTCGGGACCAACACCCACAGCACCTGCAACCCGGAGACGGCCACGGCTGTCGAGTGAGGCGAAAGGATGATCGCGGTGTTTGGCAAGATCCTTAACAGTGATCAAGCCGGTGAGGTGGCCGCGGTCATCCACCAACGGCAACTTTTCAATCCTATGGGTACGAAGTAATGCCCGAGCTTCCTCCAGTGTGGTGCCGGTCTTGGCCGTAACCAAACGGTCCGATGTCATGAAGTCGCTGACGGAGCGCAGTGCATCCCCAGGTTCCATGAAGCGAATATCTCGATTGGTAATGATGCCGACGAGAGTGCCATCGGGGTGGGTTATCGGAACGCCGCTGAATCGATAATGCGCCATGAGTCCTTCTGCCTCGCCCACGGTGGCATTAGGGCCAAGCGTGACCGGATCGGTGATCATGCCTGATTGACTGCGCTTTACCCGTACAACTTCAGAAGCCTGCTCTTCCTGCGAAAGGTTGCGGTGGATTACTCCAATGCCACCCTCTCGCGCCAAGCCAATGGCCATTCGTGATTCGGTAACGCGGTCCATTGCGGCGGAAATGACCGGAATGGAAAGCTTGATGTCGCGGGCAATAACTACCGAGGTATCGACGTCGGCAGGAAGTACTTCTGAGTATCCGGGTATGACAACGACATCGTCGAAAGTGAGGGCGGTGAATCGATCAAACAGGTCGGAGTTGGGGGCAAAGGTCGTTGCGGAGTTGGTGGCTGTGTTGGTGGTTAGGGGGAACGAGGCAGTCATGGTCACCTTGGTCTGATCAGTTTCGTGTCGGGTTGGAGGTAATAAGTGTGCGGAGGGTTTCGACGAGGAGAAGATGCTCAGCTTGATGGACTCGGGTGCTGAGCGCTGCAAGGTCGTCTTCGGGAAGAATCGGAACAACGTGGGCGGCCAACACCGGTCCATCGTCGACGCCTTCATCCGGGACGAGATGCACCATGATGCCTGTTGAGGTTCGAAGACCGGCTTTGGCTTCGCTAAGTGCACGTTCAATGGCGTGAGTGCCCACGAATTCGCCAGGCAATGCGGGGTGGAGGTTCACCACTCGGTTGGGAAATTGGTTGAGGAACTCTGTGGGCAGGATGCGCATAAAGCCAGCCAGGACGACCCAATCCGGTTTGTGCACTGCCACCAGTGATCCGAGTTCTGTGGCCCAGCCTCGTCGCTGCGAACGATCAGCTGGTACTTCGAGAACCACGGTTGCGGGAACGCCCACGGCTTTGGCCCGATCGAAGGCCCCAGCGTTTGGACGGTCGCCCGCCACCAGGACCACGTCGGCGTCCAGAGATCCATCGGCGCACGCAGCGAGGATGGCCCCAAGATTGGATCCGGAACCTGAAGCGAGAACGGCAAGACGCGCCCGGCCGCCCGGTTGACGAAACCCCGTTGCCGATTCGGTGGCGAGAGGAGCGGGCATGGTGAACCTACGCGCCTTGCAGGAGAACGATCGACCCGGCCCGCTCCACAATGTGGCCAATCAACCAGGTGGGTTCATCGATCTGTGCACGTAGGGTTTCGACGTCGCTCGGGGCACAAATAACCACCATGCCCACGCCCATGTTCAAGGTGCGATGCAACTCATTGGCATCCAACCCGGATACGTCACGAGTGAGAGCAAATAGGGGAGGCACCGGCCATGAGCCCAGGTTTACGTCGGCCCCAAGGTGGGAAGGAAGCACGCGAGGGACGTTATCGAGCAGGCCACCACCGGTGATATGTACCAGCGCCTTGAGCTTCAAGCGATCCGGACCGTCGAGCACATTTTTCAACACGGGCAGGTAGCTGCGGTGGGGTTCGAGCAACGCGTCGCCTAGTGGGACGGTGAGGGGCGCGGGCATAGCTTCAAGCGGAAGGGCGGCGAAAATGCGGCGAAGGAGCGAATAGCCACTGGTGTGTGGGCCCGAGGACCCAATGCCGATCATCACGTCGCCAGCGTTGATCGCACTTGATCCATCGGCCAGCGTGCGGGGAAGAAGATCGGCTTTATCGACCAGGCCCACCAAGGTGCCGGCAAGATCGAGATGACCCTCGTGATAGACGCCAGGCATCTCAGCGGTTTCGCCACCGAGTAGCGCACAGTCGTTATCGGCACAGGCTTCGCTCATACCTTTGACTACTTCGGCCACATCTTCGGCAATCACCTTGGAAGAGGCGAAGTAATCGAGAAAAAACATGGGCCGGGCGTTTTGCACCAACACGTCGTTCACGCAATGGTTCACCAGATCGATACCCACGCCCCTGAGACGCTTCGCTTGAGTGGCCAGCATGACCTTGGTGCCAACACCATCGGTTGAGGCAACCAGTACGGGATAGTCCATGTTCTTCAGTGCTCGTGCATCAAACGCTCCGCCAAACGAACCGATACCGGCCAGTACTGAAGCGCCGTGGGTTTTCTCTACGGACTCTTTGAGGAGATCGACAGCGCGCGTACCTTCATCGATATTGACGCCCGAAGCGGCATAGCCTCCCGTAGTTCTCGCTAGGGCACGCCAAGCGATATCTCGACGCATCTGTGCGCCTTCAAAGCCAACCGTTGCTGCCTCTTCGTAAGCATGCTTACGAGCCTCGGCAACGGTTGCTCCCACGCCGGTGGCTGCAAATACTCGTCCACCGGTGGTCCTGAGTGATCCATCTTCGGCCCGTTCGGTTCCAGCATGAAACAACACCGATCGGCCGACGGGTGCAGCAAAAGTGCCAGCCCATTCGTCGAACTCGCCCGTAATCGTTCCACCGGTTTTGGGGGTTGCGGGGTAGCCAGGCGTGGCCAAAACAACCGTGCACGCCGCACCGGGATTCCACTGCACATCGAGATCGGCCAGGCGACCATCTATACAGGCCTCAACTACTTCGATGAGATCGGTTTCGAGCAGCGGCAGCAACACCTGTGCTTCAGGATCACCGAAACGACAATTGAATTCCAGAACCTTGGGACCAGTTGGCGTAAACATAAGCCCGGCATACAAAATGCCGACGAACGGGCGGCCTTCTGCTGCGGAGGCGGTGACGGCCTTTTGGAGAACCGATTGGGTTAACTCGGTCACCAGGGATGGGGGGCAAATAGGTGCTGGGGCATAGGCACCCATACCGCCGGTGTTGGCTCCACGATCACCTTCACCAATGGTTTTGTGATCCTGCGCTGGAGGCATAACCGAAACAGTGGTGCCATCACAAAAAGCCAGGAGCGAAACTTCTTCGCCGGTGAGCACTTCTTCGAGAACCACACGGTTGCCCGCAGCGCCGTGGACTCCGCCAACCAGCATGTCGCGAATTGCGGCGATGCTTTCATCCACCGAGGAGGCAACAACAACGCCTTTTCCGGCAGCGAGGCCATCAGCTTTTACGACCATTGGTGCGGCGGCGGCCTGCACGAAAGCGATGGCTGCATCAAGCTCGCTGGCATCAAAACTTGCCGACGAGGGAGAAGCAATGCCGTTGCGCTCACAGAACTGTCGAGCGGCAACCTTGGACCACTCCAGTTGCGAAGCTGCCTGGGTGGGGCCGAATGCTCGGATTCCCGCTGCGGTTAATGCGTCAATCACGCCGGCAGCAATGGCGGCATCGGGACCGACAAGAACTAAATCTGAGCCCAAACGTTTAGCAAGCGCACATACGGCCTGGGGGTCGTCTACCTGCACGGGTTCGCGGCGGCCTGGAGTGCCACCGTTACCCGGCGCAACAATCAGATCTCCGCACAACGGTGAACGACTAGCGGCCCATGCCAGTGCGTGCTCGCGGCCCCCGGAACCAATTACCAAAACGTTTCGCTTTTGGGGATCCCGACTAGAAACAGCTTGTGTCGCGCTCATCGCAGGACTCCTTCGAACAACTCTTTAGTGCGACCGATCGAGACCGGTACGGGAACGGGATAGACCCCGGTGAAACAGGCATTGCAATAACCGTCGTCGCGGCCAATGGCCTTCATGAGCGAATCCAAGGAGAGGAACGCCAACGAATCGGCGCCGATTAGCTTGCCAAGCTCCGAAGGTTGAACCCGATGTGAAATCAACTCATCATAGGTACCCATATCAAGCCCCATATGACATGGATGAGCAATCGGTGGACAGGTAATGCGTACGTGCACTTCGGTTGCGCCAGCATCACGCAGCATCTTCACCAGCGGCCCCGCAGTCGTTCCTCGCACGATGGAATCGTCAATCATGATGACCCGTCGGCCCACCAGATTCTCGGTGAGGACGTTGAATTTCATGGCCACGCCCTGTTCGCGCATTGCTTGGGTTGGCTCAATAAAGGTACGGCCGATGTAACGGTTTTTGATGAAGCCGTCGTTTACCGGAATGCCCGAGAACCGGGAGTAGCCAATGGCCGCGGGGATCGACGAATCGGGAACTGGCACCACCACATCAGCCTCCACGGGGCTTTCCTGTGCCAACAGTTCACCGAGTCGCTGACGAACATGGTGCACGCTGGTGGAGTCCCAGTTGCTATCGGGCCGGGAAAAGTACACGTGTTCAAACGAACAGCGGGCAAGTGCAGGAACCCGGATGGAAGAATGGGTGGAGCTGATGGTGTCACCGCTCATAGACACGATCTCGCCCGGTTCAACTTCACGAATTTGTGAGCAACCTAAAGTAGTTAGCGCGCAGGTTTCCGATGCGGCCATCCAACCACCATTTGGCATACGGCCGATGGAGAGCGGACGGAATCCCCACGGATCACGAACGGCGATGATGCCATCGGAAGCCAAAACCACCAGCGAGTAGGCACCCTTCCAAGAAGGCATCGTCCTCTCGATACGGGCTTCCCAAGTGCTACCACCTGCGCTGGCCAACATCAACAGAATGACTTCACTGTCCGAGGTGGCGGCGAGAGGGAAACCGCGATCAAGGAGTTCTTCACGTAGTTCACCGGCGTTGGTGAGGTTTCCATTGTGGACGAGACCGAGCGGACCATGACGGGTCTCTACCAAAAATGGCTGTGCGTTGCGCGCAACTGAGGAGCCGGTTGTTGAGTAGCGGGTGTGGCCGATTGCGTGGCGGCCCGGAAGCTGTCGAAGTCGTTCTTCGGTAAGGAGTTGTGTAACCAAACCCGTGTCCTTATGGAGACGTGCGCCGGTGCCGTCGGCCGTGGCCAAACCCGCGCCCTCTTGGCCTCGATGTTGCAGCGCAAACAAGCCAAAGAAGCTGTGGCGGGCTGCGGCATGAGGATCGCCGCCTTCAGGCAAAGTGAGTCCGAGAATGCCGCACATAACTACAGGTCCTTGCTGGGGTTTGTAGAGCTTGAGGGTAAAGGAAGAATTCCGACGCTTTGCAGGGAACGATGAATACGCGCTGCGGCCGGCTGTTCTGCGGCAATGAAGGAACGTCCGGTTAGTCGTTCATATGCGCGCTGATAACCAGTGGCGGCAGCGGCCCAAACGGCGGGATCAAGCGTTGGTATTGGTCCGTCGCCGCGGTAACCCATATCGGTGTAGGCCCGGCGGACAATTTCTTTGTCCATACTCTCGGGTTCTTCACCGGCAGCGAGGCGAGTCTCATACGTTGAGCCCTCCCAAAAACGGGAACTATCTGGAGTGTGCACCTCATCGATGAGCAGCAGCGTGCCATCGGGAGCAAGCCCAAATTCGTATTTGGTGTCGGCCAGAATCAATCCAGCGGCCTGTGCTCGCTGCGAACCTCGTTCGAAGATGGCCAGCGAAGCCGCACAAACCTGTTCCCATAACGCGGATGCAACAAGGCCTCGAGCTTGAACCTCGGCAACGCTCAACGGTTCATCATGGCCACCGGTTTCGGCTTTCGTCGTCGGCGTGATGATTGGTGTGGGGAGCAACTCGTTTTTGCGGAGACCGTCGGGCAGTGTGTGTCCATCGATTAGGCGTTGCCCGGCCGCGTAGCGTTGCCACAGCGACGTGTTGGTCACCCCGGTAATGGCATGGCGGACGATCACCTCTACGTGAAGCGGAGCGGCCGCGGTAGCAATGAGCACGTTGGGATCGGGAAGACTCAGCGCGTGGTTCGCCACGATGTCGGCCAACTCCCCAAACCACCACCACGCCAACTCGTTGAGTACTTGGCCTTTACCGGGAACGCAAGCAAGTACGCGATCAAAGGCCGAGAGGCGATCGGTAGTGATAAACAGACGTCGCTCGGGCTCGCCGGTTAAAGCGGGAAGGTCGTAACTGATACGAATTTTGCCTTCACGCCGCCCGGCGAGGGGTAACTCGATTTGGTCGAGCACAAGACTGGAGGCGCTGGCTTCGGTGCTCATCCGCGACCCCTTACGTAGTTCACGCCGCTGGTAAACAGCGGCAGCCCCAGGCCAGATCGTGCCACGGATTCACCACCACGACGACGGGTGAACTGCGGATGCTGACGAGCCAGAACGTGATTCTCCGGGTGCGGCATAAGCCCAAGCACTAAGCCGCTGGCATCAGCAACACCGGCAATGTTCGCTGCTGAGCCATTGGGGTTGGTGTCGCTTGCATACGTTAAAGCACTATGTGCACTGAGGATATCGGGTTCGGCCAGATAGCGACCTTCACCGTGGGCGACAGGGCATTCAATTGGCTCGGAGATTCCCGAAGTCCACACCGACGAGGCGTTCGAAGTTTCCAGCGTGACCCACCGGCAGGTAAAGGCGCCCGAGGCGTTGTGGGTTAGCGAACCGGGCAGCAATCCAGAGCGGACGAGCATTTGGAAGCCGTTGCAAATTCCCAAAATGGGATTGCCATTGGCCAAAAATTCGCGCAGCGTATCGCCCAGATAGGTGGAGATTTGTAACGCCGCCAGGGTTCCGGCACCCAGGGCATCGGCGTTGGAGAACCCACCGGCGAGTACGACCAACTGCGCCTGATGAATCGAGCTAGGAGCGTCTCGCAACTCGTTCAGCGAAACCCGTCTAGCCGAAGCGCCAGCCAACTCTAAGGCGTAGACAACATCGTGATCGCGGTTAGTTCCCGGGGACCGGACGACGAGGGCGAGTGGCTTGCTCATGATTCTGCTCCAACCGATTCTGCTCCAACCGATTCTGCTCCAACAACGTCTTTGACGAACCCAACGGCTTCGGTTTGAGATTGCCAAGCTGAACGCATCGAATCAATAGTGGCATGCACGATCTCGGTTCCGTTCAAGGCGGTCACGCTCAGCACTGGGTCCGAATACAGATGGCCAATCACCGAACCACCGGTACGAGCGCAGAGTTCCTGCACGTTGGCTTCGGTTGTTTCTAGAACTAACCGTCCGGAGGTTTCACCAAACAGCTCGCCTACGACCTCCTCGGGATTGGAGGAGCGCAGGACCACGCTGGCCCCAAGCCTGCCGCCGATAGCCATCTCGGCCACGGTGGTAAGCAGACCGCCGTCGCTGCAATCATGCGCAGAGAGAACCAGCCGGTCAACCATGGCTCGGTGCACGGCTAGGTAGCGGGCGGGTGAATCGGTGTCGGCTCCCGGCACGGTTCCTTGAGCGTCAATTCCGAGAATGGCGTCGAGGACCGAACCACGCAAATCGGTTCCAGCTGGGCCCACGAGCACGAGCGCGTTCCCCGCAGCCTTCGCGTCGCTGGTGATGAGTTTCTCGCCGTGTTGTAAAATGCCCAGGGCAGTTATGACCAACGTTGGCGGGATTGATGTGCGATCACCGCTCGTGGTGAGGTACTCGTTGTTGAGTGAATCTTTCCCTGAGACAAACGGGGCGCTAAACGATGCGGCACCTTCACAACAGGCTTCGACGGCTTCAACTAATTGGCCCAGTGTGGCCGGTTTGCGGGGATCGCCCCATGAGAAGTTATCGAGCAGCGCAACCTGGCGTGGATTGGCCCCCACGGCCACCACATTGCGGATGGCCTCGTCGATAGAAGCTCCAGCCATGCGCTTGGCATCGATCACTCCGGTTCGACAATTCATGCCGATGCCAATGGCCAACCCACGACCTGATGACGCTTTGAGTGGCGAGATGACGGCGGCATCAGCAGGGCCATCGTTATGCACGCCTACGAATGGCCGGCCAATGGTTCCACCCAGTATTTCGTGATCGTACCCGCGGACCACCGATTCATTGGAGCGCACATCAGAGTGGGCCAGTACGCGATGCAGGATCGCCGTGGCATCACTCATGATTGCGGCACAATCACGCGCACCGGTCGTGGCTGGCGGGGTTGGACGTGAAGCCGTCATCTGTCGTGCCGGGCGGCCTTCGTGCAGAAAGGAGCCAGGCAAATCGAGCAACGTCTTGCCGGCGTAGCGAACAATCAACTGACCATCAGAGCGGAAGGCGCCGAGATCAGCCATTGAGACTTCGTGTGCATCACAAATCGCTTTTAGCGCGGCAAGTGCATCGGCTGGGACGGCTAGCACCATACGTTCTTGAGCCTCGGAAAGCCATACTTCCCACGGCGCCAAACCGGGATACTTCAGCGGCGCGGCGTCAAGGTTTACATCGGCCCCCAGCTCGGCAGCGATCTCACCAATTGCCGAGGAGAAACCGCCGGCACCGCAATCGGTTATTCCTACAAATAAGCCAGCATCTCGAGCTTCGGTGAGCACATCGGAAACCAGTTTCTCGATGATGGGATCACCAATTTGCACACTCGCACCAGCTACATCGCCGGTGGTGGCATCCATGGTGAGCGAAGAGAACGTGGCCCCTCGGATCCCGTCGCGCCCAGTTGCTCCGCCGATGGCAATGATGCGGTCCCCAGGAATCGGGCCTCTAAGCACCAAGCCTGCCGGACGCAAGCCTATGCAGCCAGCAAATACCAAAGGATTGGCGGTAAAGCCCTCTTGGTGCACAATGGCTCCGGCGACCGTGGGCAGGCCGATCTTGTTGCCGTAATCAGCAATGCCAGCAATCACGCCGTCGCGAATACGTTGCGGATGCAAAACGCCTTTTGGGAGATCCTCTGTACGCGTATCAGTTGGTCCGAAGCACAAAATGTTGGTAACAGCTATCGCATCTGCAGCCACACCAAGCACATCGCGAATTACGCCACCAACACCAGTATTGGCGCCGCCAAACGGTTCAATGGCCGAGGGATGATTGTGGGTTTCTACCTTGATGGCAATGTCGTAGGCATCGTCGAAAGCAATGATTCCAGCGTTGTCAACGAAGGCCGAGATTACCCAAGGCTTCGCCAGAATATCCGTTGAGTTGCGAAGCTGGCGAAGCAGGGGAGTGATGGCCGTTCCATCTTCCCAAGTAATATGTGCACGGAAGGTTTTGTGGGCGCAATGCTCACTCCATGTTTGACCGATCGATTCCAGCTCAGCATCGGTGGGATCACGATCGATGGACACGTAGAATTGCTGAACTGTCAACAACTCGGCTGGGTCAAGGGCCAAGCCTCGTGATTTGCACAGCACGTCAAGCTCGGCCTCAGAAAGCAGGCGAACCGGAACAATCTCCACATGATCAGAAGCCGCATCCGAGGCGAAACGAACGTCTACCTGCGCATTGAAAGCAACGTCATCCACAATGTCGTTATGGAGCAGCGCCGCCGTAACTGCAGCTTGGATTTGGGAAGCGGGAGCGCCAGCTTCGCAACGAAATGAAAATCGTTTCCCGGATCGAGCTGAAATCGCCGCAAAGCCAAGAATTTGCGCAGCTCGAGCAAACGCTTCGCCCGTGGGATCGGTAACGCCGGTTCGCAACGCAACCTCCACGAACGATTCGTCGGAAGATGGTTCACTACTCGCACGCCAGTGATGAACTTGAGTCCGAGCGTCGACCACGGCTCTGGCCAAAGCATCGCGTTCTGTATCGTCAAGATCGCGATCAACCACAAACAGCGTTGTCTCTTCAACGGATACCAAACCCACCGCAGCGTCGCCTAGAACCGAGCGGGCCCGTGCCGCCAATCTGAGTCCGAGAAGTTCTGCATCACGGGGCTGAACTTCGAGTCGCCAGCTGGAATTGAGTGAAGGCACGAAGGCACGGTAGTTAACGTGGCATTGACATGTCGTTCAATGCTCACCCGTGAGACAACTGCCACGTGTCAAAGAGCGTGTGTGTGTACCCGGGTGAATAAAAATTTCAGACGGTTCGGCGTTTGAACCGACTTGTTTGGGAGATTTCCAGGTCACGAGCCCGAGGTGGTAAAACGAGGCATGGCCATAGCGCAGCGACTCCATCACACCGCTTATGTAACGAAAGACCAAGAGGCAACTCGGGCGTTCTATGAAGATGTCCTTGGGTTCCCGTTGATTGCCACATGGTCTGAGGTCGACGAACTGTTCGGCGCCGAACGGGTCTACTGCCACACCTTCTTTGGGCTCGCCGATGGAAGCGCCCTGGCGTTTTTCCAGTTCGCCAACAAAGACGATCAAGACCTTTTTGACCCGGAATTGGTTCCCTCTCCTTTTCGACATATTGCCTTGAAGGTCGACGCGCCAGCCCAAGCGGATCTCGAAGCTCGTCTTGAGGCCGCCAAGTGGGAGGGCAGTTTCGTGTTGGAGCATGGCTACTGTCGATCGTTGTACGCCACTGATCCCAACGGAATGCTCGTTGAGTTCACTGTCGACGCCCCGGCTGCTACATCAATCAACGAAGCCCGACGGCTCGACGCCCACGACACCCTGAAGCGTTGGCTTGCCGGTGACCATACGTCGAACAACAACTACCGGTGAGCGCCGCTGCTGGAGCTAGTAACGCGCAACTCTTGCGTACCACGGTTATGGGCAGCTACCCCCAACCTGGATGGCTCATCGATCCCGATCGTCTCCTTGCTGACTCGGTCGCTCGAGTCCGCACCACCGAAGTTTGGAGAGTTGATCCGGTGTTTCTTCACGATGCTATTCAAGCGGCAACATTGATGGCCATCGCTGATCAGGAAGATGCTGGTGTTGACATCATCACCGACGGGGAGGTGGGACGCGAGTCCTACTTCAACCACTTTGCCAATTCGTTGGGCGGAGTTGACCAGGAGCGCATCGGCTCGGCGGCAAACCGGGTTGGAGGCATGTCGCCTGTGCCGCTGGTGACCGGTCCAATTCGTCGGCTTGCCCCGGTGGAGCTAGAGGCTGCCCAATTCTTGCGTCGTCACACCAAACGACAAACCAAGGTAACGGTGCCGGGACCCTTCACGATGAGTCAGCTGGCCGAGAACGCGTATTACCCCGATCAGCGAAGTTTGGCCATGGCCTACGCCGCTGCGGTAAACGAAGAACTCCGTGATCTCGTATCCGCTGGCATTGATGTTGTGCAACTCGACGAACCTTATTTGCAAGCTAACCCCGAAGCAGCCAAAACTTTCGCGGTGGAAGCAATCTCGGCGGCCTTCGATGGGATTACCGCGACCACGACACTTCATACGTGTTACGGATACGCCGCCTATGTCAAAAACAAAAACAGCGGCTATCCATTCCTGGATGAGCTAGCGGCCATTCCGGTTGATTGGATTGCCGTAGAGACCGCACAACCGAACCTTGACCCTGCCATCGTGAACTCACTATCGCCGCGCTCCGTTGTGCTTGGCGTGTTGAACCTTGGGAGTAACGACGTAGAACGCCCAGAAGATATTGCTGCGCGCATACGAATCGCCCTCACTCATATCTCGCCGGATCGCCTTGCTCTGTCACCCGACTGTGGCATGAAGTACCTCCCAAGAGAAGTGGCGAAAGCCAAGCTGTCATCCATGGTTAAGGCTGCCGAGATGGTTCGGGCCGAACTCGCTGGCCGAGCAGCACCATTGATCAGACTATCTGGGCCCTGCGATTGAACCCCGAATATCAAGAGGCTGCCGATTGAACCGGTCGACGTAGCCAAAGCTAACGTCGGGCTCCCAAGTTTGAATGACTGGGCCAATGGAGCGCAATGAGCAATTTCTTTGAAGACTATTTGAACAGTTGGGCTGGTCTTGATGTGGAAGCCGTCATGGCCTTCTTTACCGACGACATTGAATATCGCGACACCACCATCGATCATGGCGCCTCTGGTGCAGAGCAAATGCGTCGGTTCATTTCGGCATCTTTTGCCAACGTACCCGATGCCCGATTCGAGTACATCGGGTCCCACACCACTGGCGACGACTACGCCATCGAATGGATCATGCAGCCCATGAACGTGGTTGGAGTATCGGTCGGATCGCTCAGAGATGGCAAAATTTGCGCCAACCGTGATTACTGGAACGGCGCAAAATTCGCTATTCCGAACACCTGATTGACCGCTAAAGAACCAGAAATTCCCCAGCATGTCTGCAACTTGTCTTGTTTTTGGAACTAGTCTGTCGGACACACTTGCTGGGCATGAGCTCGGCCCTTTCGCCTAGGAGCGCTTCATGGCCAACAAGATCAAAGTTGTAACCCCCGTCGTCGAAATGGACGGCGATGAAATGACTCGCATCATCTGGCAGTTTATTAAGGACAAGCTGATCCTTCCGTACCTCGACATTGACCTGAAGTACTACGACCTCAGCATCGAAAAGCGCGACGAAACCGACGACCAAATCACCATCGATTCAGCCAACGCCACCAAAAAGTACGGCGTCGCCGTTAAGTGCGCGACCATCACCCCCGATGAACAGCGTGTTGAGGAATTCGGCCTGAAAAAGATGTGGAAGTCTCCAAACGGCACGATCCGCAACATTTTGGGGGGAGTCATCTTCCGCGAACCGATCGTTATCTCCAACATCCCACGCCTCGTGCCGGGTTGGACCAAGCCCATCGTGATTGGCCGTCACGCCCACGGCGATCAGTACAAGGCCACCGACTACAAAGTGCCGGGCGAAGGCACCGTGACCATGACATACGTTCCAAAAGACGGCAGTGCACCAGTAGAAATGAAGATCGCCGACTTCGGAGCGGATGGTGGTGTAGTCATGGGCATGTACAACTACAACGACTCGATCCGCGACTTTGCTCGAGCCTCACTTCGTTACGGGCTTGACCGGAACATGCCGGTCTACCTGAGCACGAAAAACACCATCATGAAGTCTTACGACGGCCAGTTCAAAGACCTCTTCCAAGAGATCTACGAAACCGAATTCAAAACTCAAATGGACGCAGCCAAGCTCACCTACGAGCACCGCTTGATCGACGACATGGTCGCCTGCGCCATGAAGTGGGAAGGCGGCTATGTATGGGCCTGCAAGAACTACGACGGCGACGTGCAATCCGACACCGTTGCTCAGGGCTACGGCTCGCTCGGCCTAATGACAAGCGTACTTATGACTCCTGATGGCAAGACGGTAGAAGCCGAAGCAGCCCACGGCACGGTGACCCGTCACTATCGTGAACACCAAAAGGGCAACAAGACCTCAACCAACCCGATAGCTTCGATCTACGCTTGGACCCAAGGTTTGGCCTACCGCGGCAAGATGGACAACACACCAGAAGTAACGGCATTCGCCGAGGCTCTTGAGCAAGTCTGTGTATCGACGGTTGAATCCGGCAAGATGACGAAGGATCTCTCGCTGCTGATTTCCAAGGATGCTCCATGGCTCACTACGGAAGATTTCCTCGACGCCCTCGATGTGAACCTGCAAGCGAAGCTCGCTTGAACCCAAGAAATGGCGGCTGTCTTTGAGGCAGCAAAAAAGGCGGGCCCGTCATTCAGCGGGCCCGTCTTTTCGTTCGCTACTGTTTCGGCTGCTTGTCCTCACCCTCCTAGGGCTTCTGGTGAGGACAGGGTTGACCCAATATCACGACAAACAACGCAGAGACGAAGCTTGGCGCAGAGTTGGTCGTTGTGAAGCGCTTGGTGATTCATCAACAGTTGTCTGCACTGGAGTGGGACTCACTTCGATCACGCTTCCTTCAACGCTAGCGGTTTGTCGTGCGGCGAACCCGTGCGAAGCGAACGTCAATTACGAAGCGGTTGATGCCTTCACTTTTGCCTTGCAGGAAGTGGTTGCCGCGGGTCTAAGCGCGCATATTACTCAGTTTGGAACGGTTAGCCGACGACGATGCAAAGACGCCTTGACCGGCGAATTCATTCCCAACTGCATTAGTAAGCACAGCTATGGCATTGCCGTCGACACTCGAAACTTTACCGATAATGCCAACTGGGATGCGGTAGTGACACGAGAACCCGAAGTCCTTGAGGTGGTGAAGATCTTCGAACGAAACGGTTTCAGGTGGGGCGGAACGTTTGGAGCCAATTTTGATCCTCAACACTTTGAATGGGAGCCTGGTCGAGCATGAGTGCCGAGCATCTATTGAACACGACCCGACGCCTCGATGCTGTAGTTGCCGCAAGCTTCCTAGCAACGGGCATCGTTGTAGCTGCGGTGCCCCGGTTCCTTCGCAGCGAATTCCACGCCACACGAAGCCAAACGGGTTTGGCAACAACCGGGTTTTTTGTGGCCGCCCTTATCTGTCGACCGTTTATCGGACGGGGTATTGAACGTTACGGCCGGAGTGTCTTCTTGCGCTGCGCCACGCTGGCCACTGGATTGCTCAGTTGCGGATTCGTTTTCGCTCATTCGATATCGGCAATCGCGGCACTCCGCATCGCTCAAGGCGCATCAGGTGCTGCTTTTTACACCGCAGCCCTCACTACTGCAACCGATCTGGCTGCAGTAGACAAACGTGCCGCCGCAGTGGCGAGGCTCTCGGTAAATGTCTACTTAGGATTCACTATTGGACCTCTGATCGCAGACTTTTTGATTCGCGGACCGGGGTATCAAATCGTATGGGCACTGGTTATCGCGCTGTACGTGCTTGGGTTTGGACTTTCGTGGTTTGTGCCCGAAACCGGAATCCATCGCGAAGATATTTTGCGAAAAAAAACCGGTATAGGCGAGAAGGATCCGCAAGCAATATCCGGGACTTCTGCCGAGCCAAGTCCGGACCGTCGTCTCACCAGCTTTATTCCAAAATCTGCGATTGTTCCAGGCATCGCCATGCTGGCAACCTCGCTCACCTTTTCGACCATTACGATTTTCACCCCCGATTACGCCGACAACATGGGCATTGCTCGACCGGGAATGTTATTGGCCTTCTATGCCATTGCAGTGCTTGTGGTGCGCCTGGTAGCAAGCCCCATCGTGGACCGGCGAAACGCCTATGTGGTGGTGTTACCCGCGATGGTTGTGGCCGGGCTCGCCCTTGGCACTATGGCCATTTCCCGATCCGCATTTGTATCGTTTGCAGCAATTAGCCTAGTTGGGGTTGGTGCGGGAGCCACGTTTCCTGCTCTGTCTTCGATGGCTGTGCAAGGGATAGAGACCGCGAAACGAGCCACTGCACTCAGCGCATTTCTCATGTTCAACGATATTGGTCAAGCTACGGCAGGACCGCTCGTCGGTTTTGTAAGCGATGCCATTGGTTGGCGGTGGGTGTTCGGCGTACCCGCTTTGGCGACGTTCGGTGCGCTTAGTACTTTGTTGTTGGCCCATCGGCGTGCCAATCGATTCGTCGTATCAATCGATTCGTCGTCGTAACGTAAGCCCAACCCATTCGCCTTGCTGCTCGGTGTGCTCCACAGTAAAGGCCGGATACGCCCCCAGAACGCGGTCGCGTTGCTCTTCGATAAATCCGGCGAGAATTAGCGCACCCCGAGGAGCCACCCGGTTGGCGATTTCGGCTGACAAATCGATGAGTACCGGCGCTAAAATGTTGGCCGTTACCACCTCGTAAGACCCGGTTACATCACCCACAGGTTCCGTGGAAGAACTGCAACGATCGGCAACGCCATTTCGCGTAGCGTTATCCATGGTGACGCCAGGGCTCGTTTCATCAATATCAATTCCGTAGGCCGACGACGCGCCGAGCAAGAGCGTTGCCACACAAAGCACGCCGGACCCGCAGCCGACATCAAGCACTCGATTCGATTCTGGCTGCTGTGCGAGTTGACGTTGTAGTGCTGAAAGACACAGTGAAGTTGAGGCGTGAGCACCCGTTCCCCAGGCTCGTCCTGGTTCTAGCCACACAACGATGTCCAGCGCGCTTAGGCTTCTGAGCAGGGGATCGTCGGCCAGGGAACCATCGTGTTGCTTCCAAGCGGGTGCCACGACAAGGCGACCTGCCCGCAGCGGCACAAAGTATTCACGCCACGTGTCCAACCAATCATCACCAACAATCACCTCGAATCGTGGCTGCCAGGCGATGTCACGCTCGGCTTCACCCTCGAGTAGAACCACCGTGGCTTCTCGTGCCATCGCTTCAGAAGGGAAGCCAGCTCGGAGACCAAGCATTGGCCGTGCGTGCGAAACGTTATTGGCGCCCCAAGCATTATTCATTGCTTGAGGGTTAGTACTTGAGCGAGCCGAACTAAGTGCTCCGGGATCTAACTCTTCGATGCCGACCGTCCCAAGGTCGTAGAGTTCAGCGCTAGCCCACTCAAGGTCATCGACGGGAATCAGACACTCGACTACAGGATAGCGACTGCCATCGTTGGATTCATTCACCGTTCAAGCCTACGGCGCCTCGGGACAACGAACCATGAAGCCTCAAAGTACCTGGATACTTGGTCCAAAATTGCACTTCACTCGACTTGTTGCCACTTTGCCGTGCAGAGCGCTAGAGGGTTTGGAAGAATGCACAACCGTGCCGCCTAAGTACCTCCGACGATTCTTGTCGATTCCTATTATCGTATTAGTAGGCGTGGTGCTTTTGTTGGGGCTTCCCATCTGGCTCGGATGTACCGTTCTCGCCGACGCGATTTTGGGCATTCGTCGATTGCGTTGTACACGAATCCTACTTTTTCTCCTTTTTGTCCCGTGGCTTGAGATGGTTGCCGTTCTGTTAGCACTGGGGTTGTGGATTCGACATCTTGGACAAATGCGGAACCCATCAGCACAAAACCGTTTGCAGAATCTTCTTTCCTTCTATGGGCACTCGCTTACGTCTGCCACCAGACGGTTGCTTGGATTGAGGGTGGTAACTACCGGGTTAGATAGCATCGAAGATGGGGCTCCGCTGTTGTGTTTTGGTCACCACACCTCATTGCTCGATTCGTTTCTTCCCGTTGAAGTTCTTGGTCACGGGCGCAAGTACCGGATGCACTACGTCATCAAGAAGTCCCTCGCCTATGCGCCGGCTTTTGACATTGTCGGACATTGGATTCCAGTGCACTTCGTTGATCGGAGTGGCAAAAATTCCGAACGGGAAACCCGAGCGGTGGGCCAACTAGCTGCGAATCTTCCAATCCGCACCACTCAGGTCATCTATCCCGAAGGTACCTTTTACACCCCAGCCCGACACGCCCGAGCCCTAAAGCGCCTCGCATCGGAGGATCCTGACCTAGTTGCTCGGGCTAAAGAACTCCGTTACGTGCTACCGCCACGCGCTGGGGGAGCCCTCTCTATGTTGGAGTACAACCCAACCGCCGATGTGCTGTTCTTCGTACACGCAGGCTTCGAGCCTTTTGAGAACATAGGGCGTATCCTTCGTAATGTTCCGTTTGCTGAGACCGTACGTGTGCATATGTGGCGAGTTCCACGCGCAGAAGTTCCTGTAGAACCACGAGCCCAATACCGATGGTTGTTTAGCGAGTTTGAACGGATGGAGCACTGGGTTGCTCGCCAACTCGACTCCACCTCGCCAACTACAGCGCAGCCTGACACCAATGCACAGGAACGCGACACACAAAATATGGCGAGTCAAGCCCAGCCTGTTGGCTAAACGATGGATCAACCTTCGCCGGTCCACCATTCGCCGATCAACTTAAAATCGACCTACATCAACAACTAGAAAAGGCCCTCTGAGTATGCAATGGAACGTTTTCGTCGGAACCGCACTTGCGGTGCTCGCACTCATGCTTTTGGTATGGGCCTACAGCGTTATTATCAAGGACGCATCCATTGTCGACATCGTATGGGGACTGGGATTCGTAGTCATTGCCTGGGTAACCAAGGCCCTCGCAACAGGCGATAGCACCCGCCAATGGGTCCTTGTTGGGCTCACCACGATTTGGGGCATCCGTCTCGCTGGCTATCTGTTCACACGCAACCACGGTAGCGGTGAAGACTTTCGCTACAAGGCCATGCGGAAGCACTACGGTCCTAAATTTCCCATCATTTCTCTCGTCTCGGTTTTTGGCCTTCAGGGTGTTTTGATGTGGACTGTCTCAATGCCACTACAGCTGGGAATGATGCGATCTACCCCTAAAGGACTTGGCATCCTCGGCATTGCTGGGTTGGCCGTTTGGATCATTGGGTTCGGATTTGAAACTGTTGGTGATGCACAGCTGAAAAAGTTCAAGGCCGATCCGGCCTCTAAAGGAGAAGTGATGAAGAGCGGACTTTGGGCTTGGACCCGCCACCCAAACTACTTTGGCGATTTTTGTATGTGGTGGGGATTGTTTCTCATCGCCGCCGTTGGAGGGGGATTCGCTCTCGCTTCCGTAATAGGACCTTTAGTCATGAGTGGGTTGCTCATCAAGGTTTCCGGAGTAGCCATGTTGGAAAAGACCATCGGACGGCGTCGCCCGGGATACGCCGAATACGTTGCCTCCACTAGTGCCTTTTTTCCTCGGCCACCAAAGCGATAGGTGAACCTATGAATACGGGTATGGGGTAGGTCATTGCGCAGTGTGTGTCGACATATGACTTGTGTTGGTTGTTTTCCGTTAGTCGCTCAGCGCGACAGACTGGTGCATGCCTGAGTTTGCCTATCATGAACTTCTTCCTCTCGGGAAGGACACGACGCCATATCGACTCGTCACCACCGAGGGGGTTTCCACTTTTGTGGCCGATGGAAAAACGTTCCTCAAGGTTGATCCCCAAGCCATCCGTCGACTAACCGCAGAAGCCATGCACGACATTGCGCACCTGCTTCGTCCCGGACACCTGCAGCAACTCCGCAACATCCTTGATGACCCAGAATCCAGCGCAAACGATCGCTTTGTGGCCCTCGACCTTCTCAAGAATGCCGCCATTGCCGCAGGCGGAATTCTTCCCGGATGCCAAGACACCGGAACCGCCATTGTCAAGGGCAAAAAGGGCCAGTACGTCATCACTGGTTCCGACGACAAAGAAGCCATCACTCACGGCGTGTTCGATACGTATGTGAACACGAATCTGCGGTATTCCCAAATGTCGCCCCTCAACATGTGGGACGAAGTAAACACCGGTGACAACCTCCCCGCGGAAATTGAGGTCGAAGCAGTTGGTGGCGGCGAATACAAATTTCTTTTTATGGCCAAAGGAGGTGGATCAGCCAACAAATCTTTGCTGTTCCAGGAAACAAAGGCTCTACTTAACCCGACGGCCTTTGCCGCATGGATGGACGAAAAGATAAGAACCCTTGGTACTGCGGCATGCCCCCCGTATCACCTGGGCGTGGTTATCGGTGGAACATCGGCCGAATCGACCCTCAAGTTGGCCAAGCTTGCTTCTGCCCGCTACCTCGATACATTGCCAACATCGGGCGGGCCCAATGGTCAGGCTTACCGAGACCTCGAAATGGAAGCAGAAATACTCAAGATTTCTGCCGCCACAGGAATCGGCGCACAATTCGGCGGCAAATACTTCTGCCACGACGTGCGAGTGATCCGAATGCCTCGCCACGGTGCCTCGTGTCCCGTTGCGCTGGCAGTTTCGTGTTCAGCCGATCGTCAAGCGTTGGGCAAAATTACGGCCGAAGGGGTGTTCCTCGAACAGCTCGAAACTGATCCAGCTCGCTTCCTTCCCGACATCACCCACGAAGATCTCGGAGCCAAAGCCGCTGAAGATGACGTCGTAAAGATCGATCTCAATATGCCGATGAGAGAGATTCGAGCTGAGCTTTCGAAATACCCCGTCAAGACCCGACTGTCCCTCACTGGAACCATCGTGGTGGGTCGAGACCTCGCACACGCCAAGCTGAAGGAACGGCTAGATGCTGGGTTGGGTCTCCCCGAGTACTTGAAGGAACGGTGCATCTATTACGCAGGTCCCGCCAAAACCCCGGAGGGCTACGCTTCAGGTTCGTTCGGGCCTACCACAGCAGGCCGAATGGACTCCTATGTGGAGGCATTCCAGGCCGCTGGAGGGTCGCTTGTAATGCTCGCCAAAGGCAATCGCTCCAAGGCGGTCACCGACGCCTGTGCCAAACACGGAGGGTTCTATTTGGGCTCCATTGGCGGTCCCGCTGCCCGACTCGCCAAAGACTGCATTACCCGGGTGGAAGTACTTGAATACCCAGAACTGGGCATGGAAGCCATCTGGGAAATCGACGTCGTTGACTTCCCCGCCTTCATCGTGGTTGACGATAAAGGGAACGACTTCTTTCAATCGGTTTCTAAGCCCGTTTCGATTAGCAAAAAGTAGCGAAATTTCTTTCGGCCATCTAAAACGCTTTCATCCCCAACTGGACTCGCAAGCCTCGCCCGCATGAGTGTTTGTCCAGTATTTCGGCCAGCAAACGGCACCCTTTCGCCGTAGCTTGTAAAGCAACGAAGGTACGCGAAATGCAACTGTGCAAACGCGAGACCCGTGAAGTGGAGAACCTAAGTGACAGCCGCATTGAGATCCGAACGCGCCGAACGATACGCCGCCGACGGTTATCTGGTCCTCGAAAGCTTTGTTGATTCCCAATCTTGCGCAGAGTTGATGGAACGAGCGGTGTTGATGGTTTCGGAATTTGACCCCGAAGCGCATCGGAGTGTGTTCACAACGCACGAACAAGAACGCGCCAGCGACGAATACTTTCTGTCGTCGGGCGACAAAACTCGCTTCTTCTTTGAATCCGAAGCCTTCGACGCCCACGGCAACCTCGCCGTAGCGAAGGAATATTCGATCAACAAACTTGGCCACGCCATGCACGACCTTGATCCTGTCTTCAGCACCTTCAGCCGGAACCCCGCACTGGCGGAGTTGGCTGCTGAAATCGGGTTGAATGATCCTCTGCTTCTTCAAAGCATGTATATCTTCAAAAATCCTTTCATCGGGGGTGAAGTGACGTGCCATCAAGACACCACATTTCTGTATACAAACCCTATGACCTGCACTGGATTTTGGTTTGCCCTCCAAGACGCCACTCTGGATAATGGTTGTCTGTGGGCTATTCCCGGCGCCCATCTTGTTCAAACGGGTCATGATGGTCTGCGGAAACGCTTCGTGCGTAATGATCCAAACAACGACGCAAGTGGCACGTCATTTGTTATCTACGCCGACAATATTGGCGTCGAAGGTGCGGTTCCACTTGAAGTGCCCGCTGGAACTCTGATTGTGCTGCACGGCCTACTTCCGCACTTCTCTGGCCCAAACCGTTCCGCCAAAAGCCGTCACGCCTACTCGCTTCATGTCATCGATTCAGGCGCGCACTATCCAGCAGAAAACTGGCTTCAACGCCCAGCACAGCTCCCGCTACGAGGCTTTTAGGCCGACGAAGGACTTA
>JAYUVJ010000514.1:0-5222 GCA_043754155.1 Acidimicrobiia bacterium | reverse complement strand
GATTTTCCATACTCCTCGTTCGCGGAAGGCCGGAATCACCTGCCGGCGAGATTGATTTAGCATCACGTTGGGTTTGATCCCGACCCCTCGCGCCACTTCGCTTACCGTATCGATCTGTGCTCCGCGGAGGTAGGCGATTCTTCGATGGAGTGATTCCAAAATCATGGTTGCGAGGTGAGCCTCAAAGAGGGTTCTCTTGCCGGTTAGATCGTATTGGCGAAGCATCGCGTAGTACTTCTCTTTCCCCTTGTTTCTCACGATTACTGGTGGGAAGCCATGGCGCTGCAGAGCATGATTCATAAGTACACGTCCGATTCTCCCGTTGCCATCATTGAACGGGTGGATATGTTCAAACTCAAGGTGGAGACGAGCTACCCGTGCTACTACATGCATAGTAAGTTCGCTTTCAAATGCAACGATCATGGACTGCAGCATCGTTCCGACTTGTTCCGGCGGAGGCGCAATATGTGTCCCAACTCGAACGTATTCTCCCGGCCCACGGAAACGTCCTGCGATTGGTTCGTTGATATTGGCGAGCAACATCTTGTGCAGCAGTCTTATCAGGTCAAGATCAAGCGGCTCGGCGGTTCGGTTGCTGATGTATTCGCTTACCCGGCCAAGATTTTGTGCTTCATGCACCTCGCGCAAATCCATATGCCGCGATATCTCCACGGCGAGCAGGATGCGTTCGGTCTCCTCCAAGGTGAGCGTGGAGTTCTCAATGGCGTTCGAGTTATAAACCGCTTCCGGCAATTCTGATTCGCTGAGAATGCGAAGGAGATCAGATTTTCCTACGCGAAGCGCCTCATACTGCGCCTTCGCCTCGTTGATTTTCGCCAGAACGATCGGTGTAACCATCGCCGCAGAATACACAAAAATTCCAACAAATATGTGAATATGGGTACGAACTAATCAATATTCACAGAATCGTAGCCCTCTGCCGACTGCCTTGAAGTCCAAAAAGACAACGAAACTCAGCCTGATCTTCTGGCCATGGGGCAGCGAGTCGGCGCTGCCTAGTTCTCGTTTTGTCTCACAATTCACCACCCGTCGGGAATCAGTTTCATGCCCATCTCAACTCTCTGGGGACCGCACGGTCCCACGATGAGCTAAACCCGGCCTTTGCGCGTTCAGGCGACGGAGACGCCACGGAATTGAGTCGCCAGCCAGCGAGGGTTGATCCGTGGGTACTGCAACGTTTGCTGTCCGTCGGTACTGCTACGTTTGCTGGCTGGCGCATTGCGCTCTTCCACTCACGGTAAATCCCGGTGGCTATTGGCCCGAAAGTTCTAGCCTCGAACCTATGTCAAGCGAAGTGCAGGGCTCATGCAACCTTGCACTGGTCGATGTCAACGCCGATCCCGTAGTGCCAACGCAACCTTCTTCGATGGTGGGATCGGTTCTTGCCCTTTCGAAACCCGTGAAGGCCCTACTTCTGGCCATGTTGGTCAACGCCATTGGCTATGGGCTGATCTCGCCGTTTCTTGGGGTGTACCTCCGCAAGAACGCTGGCCTGTCGCTATCACGTATGGGAATTGTGTTAGCCGTGCTGGGTATCTGCCAAGTGATCGCCACCCCAATCTCCGGCGCCTGTTCGGATCGCTTTGGCCCCCGAATCGTGGCCACCGTCTCGTCGATTATTAGTGCCATCGGCTATCTGGCATTCCTAGGCGTGCATACTTTTACGACCGCATTGTTGGCTGCAGCCATTGCGGGTTTTGGGGACGGTGGGTTTCGCTCCCCAATGGGGGCAATGTTGGCCTCACTAACCGCAGGCGGGCAACGCACCACCGTGTTTGCCGTGAATCGAATTGCTCTCAACGTGGGGTCGGGTGCCGGTGTAGCCATCGGCGGACTGATTGCCGTTGCATCCCGACCATCGTCGTATCGAATCTTGTTTATCGGTAACGCGCTCACGTACCTGTTCTTCGGCGCAGTGGTGGCCGCGCTGCGAATACCGCGTGCCGCACAAGTGCCTAGCCACCAACCACAACCATCCTTCAAACTGTTGTTGTCCAACCGTTGGTTCCTCCAACTCATCATGCTGGACCTCGTCACCGCGCTAGCGTTTGCTGCAGGTTTCGAGCTGCTCCCCGTCCACGCCGTCGACCGTCTTGGCATCAACAACAAAACCTTCGGCATCATGTTCGCCTTCAGCTGCATTGCCGTAGCCGTTGTGCAACTCCCCGTGGTCAAACTCATGCGCGGACGGATTCGTATGCGCGCCTACACCTTTATGCATGTCTTCTTTGCCGGGCTAACCGCACTAGCGGCCATAGCAGCGGACCTCAATCACAGCGGTCGCGTTGTGGTGATGGCCATCGTCTTCATTGGCTTCGGATTCGTTGAAACCATCTTTGGTGCCGTCCGCCCATCTCTCACCACCGAACTGGTAGACGAATCCCTTCACGGTCGCGCCTTCGCCCTGGGAGCCCTGGCTTTCTCGTTTGGCTCAGCCGCATACAAAGCTGGTGGCGGCGCCCTCATGGATCGTTCACTCACCCTCCCTTGGATCATCAGCGCACTTATCTTGCTCGCAGGCGCTCTTGCCTCCCACCGCATGGGCCGCACCATTCCCACCACCTCTGCCCGCAACCCGACGTAAACCGACGTAACCCGACGAGGTTGGTTTGGCACCGATTGACCGATGATTGGATGGCCGCGATTCCGGATGACGCTCAGAGGATTTGATGCCCACCGGCATTGCCTCCGATGTCGTCTGCGATTACCCTTTGGAGATGGAACTGCTCGATCGAATCACGATTACTCCCGATGTGCGCAGTGGTAAGCCGTGCATCTCCGGTACTCGAATCACCGTCTATGACATTCTTGAGTACATGGCCGGGGGGATGAGTAATACGGAAATCCTTGCGGATTTTCCGAGCCTTTCGAATGACGACCTGCTTGCCGTTTTGGCTTTTGCCGCCATCCGCGAGCGCCGTCTTTCCCATGAGGCGGCGTGAAACTTCTGTTCGACGAAAACATCAGTCAGCGACTTGTTGCGCTTTGGAGACCGAGTTTCCTGAATCACTCCATATCGAGAATGTTGTGGACCGTGGGACTACGGATTCGGGAATTTGGGAAGTTGCCAAAGCGCTGAACCTGATGGTCGTTTCCAAAGACAATGACTTTCGACAACGAGCATTGCTGCTTGGTCCGCCGCCAAAGGTGATTTGGTTAGACCTGGGGAACGCACCCACGTCTCAGGTCGCGAGCCTACTTCGAGCCAACCTTGAGAGGATCGGAGCGTTTTCAGCGGACGAAGACGAAGGCTTGCTCGTGCTCGAACTCTCCTAACGTTCTTCACCCAATCGCAAACGGATCGGGAGGTAGGCCGAGGGGTGAACCGCCGACGGGAATGGTGGTGCCGTGGCGAACTTTGCGACGGGTTTTCATGACTTGCAAAATTTTGGCATGAGGGCCGGATTCCTCGAGAACATGCCCGGTGTTGCTAAACCCCTCAGCGGGATGATTGACCAGAACCGAAACCGGTGCATGAGCCACACCATAGGAATCGACGGCCACAAACTCACTCCAACGTACGCTTACGGTTGGGTCTCTGCGGGTGCAAAACCACTCGGTCCAAACGATAAAACTTTTGAGTTGGTTTCCACCAAGCCACAAATCGCGGACCAAATCGACAGCACCCGTCGACAGATCCGTAATGGTGGCGCGCCAACCTTGCGCGGGGGAGCGAAAGATGCGCAACCGATACTTCACCCCGACCTGCCAGGGATAGTCGCGGGTATTGGGATCGTCGGTGGTGCTTGGGAGCGGTGATTCAGAGCCGGTGAGCGTGACCTGCCAATTGTTGTTCTGCGGCGGATAGCCACCCCAGTTGACGGCACCGGAATTTGGATGGGGTGGGTACCACTGCAATCCCAAGTGCGCGGCGCCATGATCGGTTCCCTTGTCGTCGGTGAAGCTGGCCTGCAGCGCCCAAAAATACGTCTTGGCCACGGTGGGTGCATCGAGAATTTCCAACACGGCGCTGGCCTCAACCAACGGCCCAACTGAGGGATCCATATTCCAATACAGGTGCATCGCCTAACGCTACGCCGCAGCCGACATCTCGGGGCGCAAACTTGTCTTCCGACAAGTTGCCCGAACCAAGGTTTGAAGGTTGGCGCGAGTTTGGTATCGAGACCGGCCGGTGACCGGTTCAGATACCAAACTTGGCTCACTATTGGGCGTGCCTTTTGACCAAACTCCTTGACCCGACGAGAACCGCGAGGTCGAACGCCTAGATTGCACGCCGTGTTTGAAGCCCCGAATCCCGATTCCACCAATCCAACAGCCCCGATTTCAGCAGCGCCAGATCCTTCAGCCCTAGTTGAACTAGCCGAGGTAGGAGTCTCTTTTGACGGCAAGGTGACCTGGGCACTGCAAAACGTGAACCTAAAGGTAAACCCGGGGGAGCGCTGGGTTGTGCTCGGCCCAAACGGCTCGGGAAAGTCCACCATGGTGCAACTCGTGTCGGGCTACCTTCATCCATCGGTAGGTGCACTTAGCTTGTTTGGCGGACAACTGGGCAAAGGCGTCGACTGGCGCAAACTCCGGCTCGGTGTCGGCGTGATGAGTGCGGCGTTCGCCAAGATGGTCCGCCCCGAACTCACCGGTCAAGACGTAGTGATGACGGCCAAGAACGGAGCGCTCGAACCGTGGTGGCACGAATATAATGACGACGACCGTACGCGTGCCTATGAACTTCTCAATGCCGGTGGGTTCGGGTATTTGGCTACTCGTGAATTCGGCGTGTGTTCTGAAGGGGAACGTCAGCAGATTCAATTAGCACGTGTGCTTATGGCTGACCCAAAACTCTTGGTGCTCGATGAACCCGCCGCAGGACTCGATCTTGGCGCCCGTGAACGCCTCGTCGCGAGAATGGCCGCCGTCGCCGCAGATGCCAATGTGCCAGGACTGATGCTGGTAACCCATCACGTGGAAGAAATCGCCCCCGGATTCACCCACGCCATAGTTCTCCGCAAAGGCGAAGTGGTGGCCCAAGGCCTGTTTGATGAAACCCTCACCAGCGAAACCGTTTCCCACGCCTTCGACGTCAACGTAACCATTGATCGCAATGCCGGCCGCCTCAACTGCCGCTTCGTGTAGATCAAGAACACTCCGCGAGCACCGAACAAAAAATCCATTGGACACAAAACCGCTCAACGGCCTGTTTTACGTCCAATGGATTGTTCAGTTACCCAAGCTGGAACCGAACC
>JAYUVJ010000513.1:0-2683 GCA_043754155.1 Acidimicrobiia bacterium | reverse complement strand
GAGACTGCACTCCAGCCTCGACTACAAAACCCCAAAAACCTGGGAACAAGAGTTCCCAATCGCCTCATAAACCCCATCCGCTAGACGGGGAGATGCCTAACCATACTTGGGTACAAACTGGTACCAACCAGCACCCGATGCGCCGGCCTCCACAAACGTAGGTACCCATACCGTATCGTCACCCGACGTATTACACGGAACCCAACCTATCTTCAACGCAGGCGAACCATCACCCAACAACACCTGCGAATCCGGCGCATTGTAATCAACCTGCAAACAAGTATTACCCTGCTTCACAAAATAGCCCGACAAAACCCCCTGATTCCACGTGGGTTGGTGCACTCACCGTAAACGTCACCGACACACCCACCACCGAGTAAACATCACCCGTCTCCACCACAACCCGATACACACCAGGCAACAACGCAAAAGCCAACGAACCACCCACAGGCACCGGCACATGCGAGGGCAGTTCAGTTGGTATCTCTTGCGTACGGCGAAGTTGGAGGACGTGAAATTTGATATTTTTCAAGAAAGGCCGACTGGCCAAAATGCCGAAGGACTCCAAGCTGTTCACCCAGGTACCAGGCGAGATAGTCGGCAAGACTGAGATTCGAATCCACCATTTGTGGTTGAAGTTCAGCAAAAAGGAGAACGCTATCTCTTCCCTTCTCGTACCATGCAACGATTTCTCCTCGGCTCAGGTGGACCGGAGTAGCTACCAAAATTGAGTTTGGTGGACCGCCAGTTTCACCCACCCATTCTTCGACAATAGGTTCGATGCGAAAAAAGGCCGGGAACACAAAAAGTTCATCCGACCTAAAAATGGAGCTTCCACCAACAGCCGACAAAAACTGATCGTGGTCGATTCCTAAAGAATATCTCGATCTGGCTTGTGTTAGGTCATCTTGATCGCCAGGAATGAGTTGGCTTTCGCTTACAAATTGCAAACTAAGGGCGTCTTCCAGAACCTTGAAAAACTTGTACATGAGCCTACTCCCAAGTAACAATGAATACGGTCACATTCTTGAATCGCTGCGTGAATTGCACAGCGACATCGAGGCATTGTTCACAGCGAAGCTTATCGGTGTAGATAGTAAAGTAGCCGCTTGAGTTCGAGTTTCCGGTCTGCAGAAGACGCTGACCGGCAGCTTCCAAAAGCTTGTACTCAGCATCACTCGCTCGGGTCATTCCGGGAATAGTCGAAGGGTTAAAAAGGGGTTGTTGAGGCATCCCGATGAGCCCGGGGCGACTCGCTTCACCGCTCACGGTCTTTAGATCAGAATCTGTAAGGTTCCCTACCCTTAGTATCCCAGCTGCTGCTGTCCGAACTTGATCCCGTTTAGAAATCAGATAGCTTGATCGGATCAAGCCCGCCTGCTGTTGAAGCGCTGCCTCCTCCTCGAGCATTTCGGGCGACATCGTATTTGGACCAGCCCCATTCGGCGAGCGGAGCATTCCGTACGTAATCCCGAGATCCAAAATCGTTACGGCAAGCGTCAAATCGAAAAGGAATGCATTCCATGCGTTTTCGTACGGGGTTCCTGTGCAGGTCGAATTCCCAACCCAACGACAGCGGGCGTTCCTCGTGCGTATTTGATCGAGGACGCACTTTACAGTTGAGGCGCTGACAACCGTGCCAGCGTAGACATAGAGGGTGTAGCCATTCGGGCACGATAGTACCGTTCCGATCTGCTGAGCCCCGACGGAGACCCTTTTAGCCACTCCGCCTACTACGGCAAACACGTTTGAGTCCACAAGAGGAGAAGGACCAACAACGGGTGCTGGATCAATCCAAATCGAACCAGGCGAACCATCGCAGGCTCCTGGGTACACATCATTCCCATAGCGCGTCATACAACGTTTTACGCCACCGAGGTACGAAGTCAAGGCGAATGTTCTCGTCGGAAAATTGATGGTTTGATCCGAAAATGTATTCGAGGGTCGAAGTTCGCAATCGCTGAGCACGTAACCCGAAGCAACAGTGTCAAGGCACCCTGAGTAGTCCATTAAAGAATGAATCTGGAACCCATTACCCGCAAGCACAGGTACCCAACTAACGCACGTGGTGCTTGCTGGAGAGACAAAAACCGAATCATCGAGGGTGTTTGCTGCGAGACAAGTCGAAGAAGTGGGATCCAAAATTCCGGCAGCGCGGTTATCCTCAAACAACGGCGGCAGCGTTGTTGGCGATCCAGGAATCGTCGTTGCAGTGGTTGTGGTTGGTGTTCCGCCTGTACCTCCGGTGTCTCCTGGTGGGGTCCAGAAGGATTCGTTGGGGGCCCAGCGTTCCTCGGTGTGGGTGCCGCCTTGACAGGTGTACTCAACCAACATTTGCGTTGATTGCGACGCACCAATGTTTAGGTTCAAACACGGGTTCGCGATACCGGCACGACCATACTTCGGTACAAGCTGGAACCAACCGCCACCAGTAGCGTCAGTTTCAACCAACGTAGGCACCCATACTGTGTCATCAGCCGATGTATTGCACGGAACCCAACCAATCTTCAACGCAGGCGTACCATCACCCAACAACACTTGTGTATCCGGTGCGTTGTAATCAACCTGCAAACAATTCTGGCCTTGCCGCACCAAATAGCCAGACAACACACCCTGATTCGAAGGCACAAACGACAACAACGCAGCACCAGAATCACACGCCACAGCGTTACTCGAAACCGAC
>JAYUVJ010000512.1:0-3273 GCA_043754155.1 Acidimicrobiia bacterium | reverse complement strand
TTGTTGCGCAATGGCACCAATCACGCCCGATCCAGCGGTAACGACGGCAAGGACAATGCCTACGGCCATGGCGATTTGGCTTGGTGAACGGCGCTTCTTCGCAGGCGCGCCAGGTGTGGGAGTTGCTGCAGACATAGCTTCCGAGGTTAGTGGGCGTTCCCTCCACAGTCCGCATTTCGCCGGATCAGGTTTCAAGGTCAACTAGGGGCCGAACGCTCCGCGTGTCTCGCGAGCGCGAGTTGGGCTCTCCCCACACAGAAGGCTTGTCCGTAAGGTCTTGCCATGCTCTCAGAACTGCAGACCGCCGACGCTTCGGGCGAGTTAGCAACTACCATCCAAACCATGCCGGCGCCTCACAAGCTCACCAGGGTGACTCTTGAGCGGTTTACTTCGTTTGAGTCGGCAACTTTGGACCTCGGCGAGTTGAATGTCTTGATCGGCCCGAACGGAGCGGGCAAGAGTAACTTTCTTGCCTTTTTCGATATGATCGGAAGTCTTATCGAACAGCGACTCGGTGTTTGGGTCGGAGAGCAAGGCGGCGCCGATCGCGTGTTGTTTGGTGGGGTCAAGCGATCGAGCGATCTCCGCTTTCGTTTGGAATTCGCGGGAGGTAAGCAGGGCTATGAAGCCTCGCTCTCGCCCGGAGTGGCAGGGCAGGTATTCTTCGGATACGAACAAGCTTGGGGCACGGGCATTGGGCAACCTCGGCCATTCAACGTGGGACTGGGATCGGGCCATTCTGAATCTCTTCTTCCAAACGAAGTGCAGCATCACCCAGGTGGAGTCGTCTCTTGGACTCTCGACTGCCTTGGCGGATGGGTTCGCTACCACTTTCATGACACCTCGAGAACTGCTGGGGTAAAACAACGCCAACCACTCAACGACTCACGAGAACTCAGAAGAGATGCCAGAAACCTTGCCCCATTCCTTTACGGGTTAAAATTGGCTGGGGACCCAGCGCTTATTCGAATACGCGATGCGGTTCGAAGTGTCGCTCCATTTTTCGACGACTTTGTACTGGAACCAGACCAGTTTCTTGGCGAGTCCATTCTGCTGGAGTGGCGACACCGAGATAGCGATATTTACGGCGACGCTTCGATGCTCTCTGACGGGACGCTTCGATTTCTTTGTCTGGCCACCGTGCTTTTGCAGCCCGATCCGCCAGCGGTTGTGCTCATCGACGAGCCTGAGCTAGGGCTGCATCCTTATGCGATCACTCAACTCGCAGAGCTCCTGGAGGCAGGATCACGGCGCTGTCAGATCATCGCTTCGACCCAATCGGTGACTTTGCTCGATCGGCTCCAAGTTCAAGATGTAGTGATCGCGGAACGCGTAGAGGGAGCGACGAGGTTGGGGCGGCTTGATCTGAGTCAACTTGGCAGTTGGTTAGAGGACTATTCGGTCGGGGAACTTTGGGTGAAGAACCTGATCGGTGCCAGACCTCGCAGCTCACAATGAAAAGAGTGTTTGTTTCCGTCGAGGGACAAACCGAAGAGACGTTCGTTCGCGATTTTCTTGCTCCGCTTCTCTTGGCGAACGGGACGTTTTTCCAACCAGTTGTACTTACTACCAAGAGACCTGCCACTGGTGGGAAGTTTCGGGGCGGGGCTACGGGATGGTCCCAGATTGAGCGCGAAATCCGACTTCTTTTGGGTGATTCATCGGTCGTTGCGGTTGCTACCATGATTGATCTGTATGGGCTTCCGACCGATGTTCCAGGTTTGGTTGCATCCACGATGCTGCCACCTTATGGGCGAGTTGCTGCGGTCGAAGCTGGCATAAGCACAAGATTCAGCGACACGCGATTTCGACCTTACATTCAGCTTCACGAATTTGAAGCGCTGGTGTTTGCGACTCCCGAACTTGCTGCCCGCCGATCTGGAACTCCCTTGGTTCTTGAGGAATCAATCGCGCTGTTGAGAACGCAGGCAGTCCAGAATTGGTGAATGACAGCCCGCTTACGGCTCCATCAAAACGATTGCGCACCATGTGGCCGGGGTATGTAAAAACACTTGACGGGCCAGCGATCGCTGCCGAAGCGGGCCTTGAGGTGCTCCAAATGGCTTGTCCTCATTTCGGTGAGTGGGTGTCTTGGCTCTTGTCGCTTTGACGTTAGGTAAGACTGGCAGCGTGAACACGCAGAACCGACAGGTAATTACTGGGATCCCCGGCCAACCGATTCCTTCCGGGTCTGCTGCACCGGCCAAAAGGAAACCATTTGTGATTGGGGTTTCGGGTGGGACGGGTTCGGGCAAGTCGACGGTCGCGGATCGAGTCATCTCGGCTGCCGGGCACCAGCAGGTTGCCGTGGTTGCTCTGGACTCCTATTACAAGAATCATGGGCATCTCCGAGTGGAAGAACGAGCCAAGGTCAACTATGACCATCCCGACGCGTTTGACTGGGAACTCATGCGGTCCCAGCTGGAGGAGTTGGTCGCAGGAAACAGTGTTGATGTACCGGTGTACGACTTCGCGACGCATTCTCGTAGTGCAAAAACCATGACCGTAAACGCTGCGCCGATTGTGATCGTTGAAGGCATTTTGGTGTTGTGGGATGCGCCCCTACGAAACTGTATGGACCTCAAAGTGTTTGTGGATGCCGATGCAGATGTGCGGTTTATACGCCGGTTACAGCGCGACATGCGTGATCGCGGCCGCACCAGCGAATCAGTTATTGCCCAGTATTTGGAAACGGTTCGTCCGGCGCATTTGAGTTTTATTGAACCATCGAAACGCTATGCAGACGTAATAATTCCCCGCGGGGGCCACAACGAACCGGCGCTCGGCATGCTAACGGCTCGCATCGCCAGCCTGGTCTGACATTCCACGCAAAACCGCATTGCCTTGAAGCCATCGGTTTGCCGCCGTCGGTTAGGGAAGTTCTAGGCGTACGCCTACTTGTTCGGCTTCATGCGGGTTGCGAAACGCATGGGTGCGGGTGAGATCCGCTTCAGCGGTTGCGATAGTGGTGAAGTTAACTCGAGCCGCGTATCGATGGGCAAAGAAGAGCACGACGGCAAGCGGTCCGAACATCGTTGTGATCTGCGGTCTTTCGGGTACAGATGTAACGTACAGTCATGTAACACCCCTCGATGAGATCGGCACGAGTACGGGATGGATGATCGGGTTCCTTCCCCATAAGTTGTGAATTGCTTGCAAGTTTTGAGCTTTCAACGTGGAGAACGATCATGGTGACCTCCAGGTCACACAAGCGCTGCATTGGCCGCGGGTTCCTCAGAAAAGCTGGAAGTGCGGAGTTCAAACACCATCATG
>JAYUVJ010000511.1:0-3941 GCA_043754155.1 Acidimicrobiia bacterium | reverse complement strand
CCGAACGCCGGAAGTAAAAGCCGACGAGCCACGGCATGGAAGGGCGGATCACTAGTTATTGGCGGAGCCCCACCGATCGGACGATTGTCCTCTGGAGGACGACCGTTGGACACCACAACGCTCCACGAGGTGAAGTTCTCGGTGTCATAGGCGACTTGGCTTACCGTTTCGTGACTGGTGGGCAACCACGTGCCGCCATAGCGATCGGAATGAGCTACCGGACACGAGTTTCGCAGCTCATCCCAAATCGGAAATGGGTTGTCCACCCAAACCGGATCGGTATGGTCAAAGTCACTGGCCCAGTCGACAACGGGAGCCTGGTGTGCCGTTTCAAGCGCAACAGTAGCCATGACGCTCAGCTCTCAACAATCGTGATTGCCCTCTCGGGGCAGTTGGCGACAGCGAGCCGTGCTTTGGCCTCGAGTTCGGCTGACACGGACCCATCGCCGATTACGAAAGCGTTGCCGAGGTCATCAACATCGAACAGTTCGGGGGCAATAGCGAAACAACGATTATGCCCTTGGCATTTTTCTGCGTCGACGAAAACCTTCATAGAAGCATCGTCGCCCATAACCAAAACTTTGGCAAGGGAAATCCGAGCTTTTGCTCGGATTTATCCAGATCGCTAAACGTCGAGAAAGCGTGAGACGGCCACGGCCGAACCTAAAGCACCAACCAACGCACCGACGATCAGCATGAAGATGCCCGTACTGAAAAGTTGGGTGGAACTTACGGCGATGGTACGGGCGATAGGTACATTAGAGTGCCGCAGCGAGGACTGGGCGAACTTTGTACCAATCGCCACCAACCCGAACCCCGCGACACCACCAAGGAGGCCCTGCAAGAGTCCTTCAACCATGAACGGCAAACGGATAAACCCGTTGGTCGCGCCCACAAGCTTCATTACCGCCACTTCGCGTCGTCGGGCGAAAATGGCCATCCGAACGGTGTTCAAAATTAGGATTACCGCTGAGAGCAACAAGGCCCCGGCAACACAGAGCACTATCAGCTGAATTCGCTGCGCGACGGAGCGAATTAACTTGGCCGACTTTGCATAGGAGACACTCAAAACCCCCGCGCGTTTTTCAAAACGTTGTCCAAGAATCTCAAGCTGTTCCGCGTCGACAGGTTTGAATCGCCACTGCGCCGGCGCATCCTGCACCCCTCGAAATGCCGACAGGGTTTCCGGAGCATTCTGAAACATCCGCTGAATTTCAGCAAAGGATTCTTCCTTCGATACAAAGCGAGGCTTCTTGGCCTTCTGATCAATTTGGGGGTTCGAACGAAGTTCGGTACCTATTCCGTCAATCTGCTCCTGCGAAGCATCAGCCTTCATCATGACGGTGATGTCGAAGCCATTTTTGAACTGGATGTAGGCATTGTCGATCCCGTTACGGAACAGCAACGAGGCCCCAGCCAACGCCAAAGAAATAGTCACCGTTATCAGCGCCGCAGCGGTCATCAAAAGGTTGCGTCGCAGATTTCCGACGCTTTCCTTCACTACATAAGAAACCTTGATTGCCATAAGCGGTTAATCCAACGTTCCGTAAACGCCGCGAGCCTGATCGCGAACCAAAGAACCACGGTCGAGCTCAATCACCCGCCGACGCATCGAGTTCACTATGCCCTGATCGTGGGTGGCCATCAACACGGTGGTGCCAGTTTTGTTGATTCGGTCCAATAAACGCATGATGCCCACGCTGGTGTTGGGATCGAGGTTCCCGGTAGGTTCATCTGCCAGCAAGATCAGCGGACGGTTCACGAACGCCCGAGCGATAGAAACACGTTGCTGCTCGCCGCCGGAAAGTTCCGTTGGGAGGTTGCCGGACTTTTTGGTGAGACCAACCAGATCAAGAATTTGGGGAACTTGTGTAGTGATCACGCTTTTAGGTCGACCGATAACTTCCAACGCAAACGCCACGTTGTCGTAAACGCTCTTGTTCGGAAGCAGCTTGAAGTCTTGAAAAATACAACCGATATTGCGACGAAGAAAAGGCACCTTATGGTTTGGAATCTCGGCCATATTCTTGCCCGCAACCCAGATTCCACCTTCCGACGGAACCTCTTCCTTGAGCAGCAGTTTCATAAACGTTGACTTGCCGGAACCCGAGGAGCCAACGAGAAACACAAACTCACCCTTCGCAATCTCAGTGGAGACACTTCGAAGTGCAGTGGTCTTATTTTTGTAGACCTTGGAAACATTCTCAAGTCGAATCATGGCTGGAAATAGACGCTAGCCGGTGGGGCCACCACTACTAGTGATGTCGGGTTTTGCCCCTAGCGAACACCCAAGACCCACCCTTACTCCTCCGTCGTTGGGTTGCGCCTCCACTGAAGCCAAGACTCCATGAGGGGTTCTATGTCACCGTCAAGCACGTCGTCGACCTTGGCGGTTTCGAAGTTGGTGCGAAGGTCTTTGACCATTTGATACGGGGCCAAAACGTACGAGCGGATTTGGTTGCCCCACGCTGCATCTTTTTGCGGGCCCGAAATGGCTGAAACCTGATCGAGACGTTGCTGGACGGCGAGGTCTGCGAGCTTTGACAGCAGAACTTGCATCGCTCGTTCGCGGTTCTGGATTTGGCTGCGCTGGTTTTGGCACGTAACGACAATCCCGGTTGGGAGGTGAGTGATACGCACAGCCGAGTCGGTGGTGTTGATGTGCTGTCCGCCGGCGCCGGTGGAGCGATACGTGTCGATACGAAGATCTTTTTCTTCGACGGTTACATCGGCCACTTCTTCCATAAACGGCGACAACGTGAATGCAGCAAAGCTGGTTTGACGACGGGCTTGTTGATCGAACGGCGAGATTCGAACCAGGCGATGAATGCCGCGTTCGGCCGCTAGCAATCCGTAGGCGTACCTACCTTTTACGATGAAGGTGGCGCTAGAAATTCCTGCTTCGCTTCCTTCGGTAACCTCATCGATTTCGACGCTAAAACCACGACGCTCGGCCCAACGGATATACATCCGCAGCATCATCTCGGCCCAGTCCTGCGCGTCTACTCCCCCGGCGCCGGAGTGGATTTCGCACACTGCGTCGGCGGTGTCGTAGGGGCCAGAAAACAAGCTCTGAATTTCTAACGCTTCTAACCGTTTGCCAATTTCGGAAAGCATTTCTTTAAGTTCTGGCTCTAGCGATTCTTCACCGGCGTCGAGACCCATTTCTAGAAGGGTTTCGGCATCGCTAACTTTCTCGTCCAACGATTCAAGCGCACCCAAATCATCATTGACAGCAGCTAGCTGACCACCAAGTTTGCGGGCCTTGGAGGGGTCCGTCGTCCACAATTCAGGGTCGCTCATCTCGGCTTCGAGACGATCTTTCTCACTACGTAAATGGTCGAGCGCTAAGTAGCCCTGCGCCTCAATGAGACGAGCACGACTGCTTGCTACTGGATCCCGTAATTCAGTTAAAGCCATAGAGACGACTTAGGAGTTCTTGCCGTGGCAGGCCTTGAACTTCTTGCCACTTCCGCAATAGCAAGGCTCGTTACGACCAGTCTTTTCCTGCTCCGATTTCACAATCGGTTGCAAATTCATCTCCGGTTCAACGATGCGCTGCACCCCACCTTGATCAACCGACACAATGGCTTGGGGTGGCTCCGCGGTTGCCGCAAACATCTCCCCCACATCAAGACCAAAGCCACCGATATTTGATTCGTCGGCGGAAGAAAGTTGCAGGTTTTGAATCTGTGCAGGCGCAGCCTCCACGGTCACTTCGGCGTGCATGGCATAACGAACAAAATCATCGTCGATAGCGCGAACAAGTTGGCCAAACATGTCGTAACCCTCACGCTGCCATTCAACCAGCGGATCTTTTTGACCCATGGCTCGAAGGTTGATTCCCTCCTGAAGGTAATCCATCTCCTGAAGATGTTCACGCCAGCGCTGATCGATGATTGAAAGCAAAATGTTGCGCTCAACATCACGAAGAATCTCCG
>JAYUVJ010000510.1:0-2188 GCA_043754155.1 Acidimicrobiia bacterium | reverse complement strand
TGTCGATACAGAGAGATCGGGTAGATCGGGTAGATCGTTTACGAGGTCGGGTGCGGGGTCGGTCATAGCAATTGCGTTCATGGCGATCGTCGTAGTTGTCATTTGAGGGCTTAGGACTTAGGGCTTAGGACTTAGGGCTTAGGACTTAGGACTTAGGACGTAGTCGTTAGAAGCTTTGACTAGTCGTTGTCGTTCGAAATTCAGACTGGTTTCGTACGGCATTAGGCCGTAAGACCCGCAAGGGCGTCGTTGAGTGACGCAACCGATTCAAACGTTGATCGTTTGAGCAGCCGCTCCGGGAACTCGATGTTGAACTCGTCTTCGAGCTGCAACATCAATTCAACACTCGCATGGCTGGTGAGGCCTGCGGCGTAAAGATCGTCGCCATCGGCAACGGTCGTTCCTGGCTGGAGGAAAGAGCTTTCGTTCACGATTTTGCGGATGCGGTCAAGCATGGGGTCCTTCTTCTTTTTGCAACTTGCGACCGCTCAAAGCGGCGAAGCGGGAGATCAGCATTGGTATCTGCAGTTGTTCTTCACGTGTTTTCGACTGTATGGCTAAACAACTTGAGCCCATTTTCAGTCCCACGTCAACACAAAGACTGGAGCACGTTTCTAAGCGCACAATGCGTGTCATTAGTGGTTCCCCTGAGATGGAGATTTGGACGGCTATGCAAGGCCACCTCGTTCGGTTCCACTGAAGCGCTGCAGCCAAGCACGAATCTTTCTAACGCCCCGATTAGGGTTTCGCTGTACGAAGTATTTGTGAATTGGTTCATGCACGGTCCACTCTGAGGTTGCTCCCTTGGGAAAATAGGCGATGCTCCCGGGACGTAAATAGGTGGTTTCGTCGCCGATGCGAACTTCAGCGATTCCGCGGATGATGTGAACGGTTTCGTCAAAGTTTGCGTAGTCGAAGCGAAACTTTGCCGCTTTGCATGTCCAGATGCCCGAGAGCAAGCCTCCTTCGGGCGAGCACGTCATGATCTTGATGCGAGGGCTTGGATCTCCCTCAAGGTGCCATGATGGCGGGATGGGTGCGGGTTCGAGGCCAACGAGGGCGTCATCGCGGTCCTCATCTCGGTCGTCTAGCCGGTCGTCACCGAATGATTCGCGGTAGCGGCTGGCTTTCATTGTTAACCATTGAGCATCGTCCTTGAGCGATTGCTCAATTTCTCGAAGTTTTTGATCGAGCACCATCGCTGCCTCCACCGAAACTGGAGAGGGGAGAGGGGGACTGGATCTGAGATCAGGGTCAGCACCGAGTGGATACCTTCCGTGGTTTGAGCGGACAGTGGGCTGTTTGTTGTGTGCGGACTCGTCGCTGTGTCGAAGCACTCCGTTGAGGCGGGAATGTTTTTTCCGGTCTCCGGGCTTTGTGCGGTGACAAAACTGTCCAGAACGAAAAAGGTGTTCGAAAGGTTCGGTGTGGTCAGAACAGGCATGGAAGTTTTATCGACCACGGAAATTGGCGTCTTTACGAGTGTTTCGCTTGTTATGGGGAGAAATGGGCCTTAGGACCTATCTCACCGTGGAGGTCTTGCTATTTATCCCCAGAGTTTTCAGCGTTATCCCCAGATTTCTCCAGAGGTTTGCGTGAGGCAGACTTTCACGTTCTCTTTCTGAGCCCACCTCCCGTTTTGCCTTTCGTTTTGTCTCCCGTTTTGCCTTGGACGTATGTACCTAAAGACGCTCACCCTAAAAGGATTCAAATCCTTCGCCGATACCACCACGCTCGATTTGGAGCCTGGGGTCACTGTCGTCGTTGGCCCTAATGGGTCGGGCAAATCCAACATTGTGGATGCCGTGGCCTGGGTTCTGGGTGCACAGGGTGCCAAGTCGATGCGTACCAACAAGATGGAAGACGTCATATTTGCCGGTACTTCCAAAAAGGCTGCCCTGGGTCGTGCCGAGGTTTCCCTCACCATCGATAACTCCGACGGGGCTTTACCAATTGAGTACGCCGAAGTAAAGATCACCCGAACCCTGTTTCGTTCCGGTGAGAGCGAATACGCCATCAACGGGGTTTCGTGCCGTTTGTTAGATGTTCAGGAGCTTCTTTCTGATACGGGTGTTGGTCGTCAGCAGCACGTAATCGTGTCGCAGGGTCAGCTCGCCGCCATTCTCGATTCCCGTCCTGAGGATCGTCGTTCGGTGATTGAGGAAGCTGCGGGCGTGCTGAAGTACCG
>JAYUVJ010000509.1:0-2735 GCA_043754155.1 Acidimicrobiia bacterium | reverse complement strand
CCGGGTACACCAGCAAATCCAGTTACACCGGCGAATCCGGGTACACCAGCAAATCCAGTTACACCGGCGAATCCGGGTACACCAGCAAATCCAGCTGCAACTTCGTCCGCCCAGCCCGCCAGCGGACACCCGAGCACAACATCGTCCAACGACGTGATCGAGATTGATGCGGGCGATACGTTGTGGCAATTTGATCGGGCGTTCATGACCTCAAACTGGACATGTATCTGGGGACGAGGTTGCCACGGAATTGGTGCAGAAAAGGCAGCGGAGCTCAACCAGGGATGTTGCTCGGTTGGCGCAGAACTTGATGCCAATGCAGATGACGCGTTGAACCTGTCGGCATCGGCTGCTGCCCTTCGAAAGGAACGGTTTCAGTTTTTCGACGAGGCGGCGGCGGGTGGCATCTACGCCAATCCGGAGCGATCAAATACGCGCGTTGTGGAAGGTGCCTGCATTTTTCTCAATCGTCCAGGGTTTGCCGGTGGAGAAGGATGCGCGCTTCATATTGCTGCGGTGGCGGCGGGGGATTCGCCGATTGATTGGAAACCATCTGTGTGCTGGCAATTGCCAGTGCGCGTTGATTGGGAGATGCGTGACGACCATGTAGAAGTCGCTACCGTGCGAGCTTGGTCGCGGGCTGATTGGGGTGATGATGGGGATCCCATGGCATGGTGTTGCACGGAGCGTCTTGGCCCAAATTCCCATCCTCAAGCTACCGACGAGGCCTACGTGGGCGACCGGCCCGTATTCGAGTCCCTCGCCGACGAAATCGAAGGCATCGTGGGCACGCCTGTGTATCTGCAACTCAAAGCCCGTTTACGATCAAAGGACTAACGCTTACCCCGGGAATGCTCTCGGCCCGACCGGTCACCGTTCCTCGAGTCATGGAGATGCCTGGTTTCACTTCGTTAACACTTCCATCCGTGGAAGTCTTGACCTATGGCCGAAAAGCCCAGCTTCAACTCATGGGAGCCAACGTGGAACCGCTACGGCCCGTTGGTTTATCGGGTTGCGTGCGCTGTTGAGCCACATGCCACCGAAGCGGACCGATCGGTTCAGATCACAGCTTCCGCGGCGGCGGGATTTCTTGATAGCACCAACGTTGACCCACTCGCGGCATTGCTCGGTGAACTCCTGCTCAATTGCTCGGCGGGCAATCGGATCATGGCTGCGGAAGCGTTGATCGATTTGGGAGTCGACGCTGACCGAGCCACAGACATCACCGCAGCAATCGCCGGAGCCAGCGTTCAACCCGACAAGTTGCGAAAGACGACCTCACTCTCACACCGGCTCACACGCTCCAAAGATCAAACGAGTTTGCCAAGCGTGCTTAAGAACGCAGCGGAAAGCCTTGAGCGAGATCCGGCGGTTGCCGATTTCGCCTGCGCCATGATCCCAACGTTTGAAGTGGTTCGGTCGCAAGCAATTGCTCTGTGGGAACGACGATTGCTTAAAGACGCTCAAAAGGATCCAAACGATCCGACCAGAACAGCGCAGACCGAAGCCACGGGATATTCGCACACGAGGGAAGCCGATCAGAAAGCGGATTTGGCGGCAGAGCGAGATGAACTGATTCGAATCCAACGCGAACAGCAACAAAAAGAACAACTCTCGCAGCAGCGTTTGCAGTCCAAAAAACGGAGAAGACAACTCGTAATTAGCGGACTGCTGGTTTTTCTTCTTAGCGGCGCCCTGGCTGGGAAGATTCTCGGGTCACGCGTGTCCGACCGTAAGCAGCATAAAAAAGCGCTCCCTCTACTCACGATAAAGGATCTTCCAAAACAATGGGCACTTACCTTCGCCACGTCTCATCAACCTGCGAAAGTTCTCAATCCAACCACCGTCTTTCAACGCTTTGACAGCTTGGACAAAAGGCAGACCGTGCTAGTCACAACTATTCGTGATGACCGACGATTTGCCGACGCATCGCTAGGAACCCCGCCCCAAGTTGACCCGTCGAGGAGTGAGGCCAAGGGTATAACGGGCCAAGCCGAGGCCACAGCATCAGACTCCTTCCCCGTTCATACTCCGGCCAATAAGCCAGTCCATATGGAATGGAAGCAGCCATTGGTTCCGTTCGTCATGAATCAGTCGGGAACCATGGTCTACCTTGAAGCTCGTGGAATGCCTTCTAGCGACGTGCGCCGCCTTGGCAGAAGCCTCACCGCTCGACGCAATCTTTTAGAAAACGGGTGGTCAACGCCCAAGAGTTTCACTGAACAAATCGCGTCGCCACAGCGCGCCTTTCAAGATGGAATACAAAGCTCACTTATCATAAAATCAACTCTGGATGGCAAGACCCGCGTTTTGTTGCAAATGAGAGTTTCCAGCGAACCAACCATTGTCACCGATGACTTGCGCGAATCCGGCGAAACGCTAACGCTACCCTCCGGACGAATAGTCAAGTTCCGTCGAGCTTTCACACACGTCTACTCATGGACAGAGTCTGGATATGAGATCACTGCAACCGTGTTTCGCAACGGAAACGAGGAGCGCAGCGGCGGCGAAGCGACCCAACAAACTCGCTGGTTCTACGACTTTGTGGAACCACTTCCCAACCGTCACCTCGATGGCATTTTGGATTTGCTCGATCGGGTTAAGTTAGGAAATGACGAGCAGTGGCGGGCACTGACTGCCGGATACCAAGGCTCGCTCCAACGCCTTCCAAGTCTTGGAGCGGTACAAATAGACGTTCACCCGATCGTGACACGGACGCTCCCAAAAACTAGCGG
>JAYUVJ010000508.1:0-15878 GCA_043754155.1 Acidimicrobiia bacterium | reverse complement strand
GTGCTCCGGTTGTGCCGGTTGCTCCGTTGGTGCCGTTGGTGCCGTTGGTGCCGTTGGTTCCTGCTGTGCCGGTTGAGCCTTGTGCTCCGGTTCCTCCGTCGGTGCCGTTGGTGCCGTTAGTGCCCGCAGCGCCTTGGAAGCCTTGAGGGCCGTTTGGACCGGTTGTGCCTTGTGCTCCGGTTGCTCCGTTGGTGCCTGCTGTGCCTTGTGCTCCGGTTGCTCCGTTGGTGCCTGCTGTGCCTTGGGCTCCGGTTGCTCCGTTGGTGCCGTTGGTTCCTGCTGTGCCTTGTGCTCCGGTTGCTCCGTTGGTGCCGTTGGTTCCTGCTGTGCCTGCTGTGCCTTGTGCTCCGGTTGCTCCGTTGGTGCCGTTGGTTCCTGCTGTGCCTTGTGCTCCGGTTGCTCCGTTGGTGCCGTTGGTGCCGTTGGTTCCTGCTGTGCCGGTTGCGCCTTGAAAGCCTTGAGACCCGCGTGGTCCCTGGGGTCCGATTGGGCCAACAGCACCCTGTGCACCTATCGCACCTTGTGCTCCTTGGAAGCCCTGGGGGCCTCGAGGAGAGTCCGCTGAGGCGGGCGCAATCTGCATGATTGTGGGCAGCGCTACTGAGGCAAGCCCCGTAAGCGCGAAAGCACGCGCCTTAACTTTGCGGCTGCGTGGTGCGGTGTAGCGAGACATTTAAAGCCCTCCGTCGAAAATCCAAGTCGATCTAATTTAATCGGCTTGAGCTGGGAAAAATATTAAGGTTGACTTTAACAAGTCACGCAGAGTGATGCAAGGAAAAAGATGAACACTGATTCATTTTGCCTATCCCCTAGAGTCGTCGCCGATGAATGAGAAGCACAGCAACCAGGCGGCAACCATTGGTATCCTGTTCGTCCTCGACGACCGATCAGCCCTCGCACTCTTTGCGAAAGCCCTGGTCAGTTCCTTGCCGTTGGCGGACAGTTGGTGCATCGTCGACATGAGAACTGACCAAACCGACCTCAACGTCTGGCTAGCCACAACCCTGGGTGATTTGCCTGGCGGCGTGGTCGACGGTCGACAAATGGACAGGTCGGCTGCTCAAAGCGAAGGTTTGGCGATACTCCGCAAATCAAGCGACTATTCGTTGCTCCTAGCCGAATCAAACACGGTGTGTTTTGAGGTCGGATACAACGTGGCTGCTCTGAAGGCCAGCTTGAATCGTTCTGCCTATCGACTCACGACGAAGAGTGGCTCCCGGCATTGTGCCCAACTGGCGCTGCTCAACAATGCATACGAGTTCTACTTCCGAGGCGTAGTCGTACCGATGCTCGATTGTCACGACACGGTCGAATCAGTTGGACACATCGACGGCGTCTCGTTTGAAGAAGTTGCGCCGAGCGATCAACGTTCTGCCGAAGAGTTGGCAGCATTGGAAAGCGCATTCGGAACAGAGCCCGATCGTTTGCTCCGGGCGCATTTCGCATCGGTAATCGCAAGCGCGCACAATGAGACGGGGCAATACGCCAGGGCGCAGGCGTGGTTTGAGCAAGTTGTGCAACTAGGCAGTACAGCCGACGAAATCGGTGAAGCACTTCTGCGAGCTGGACACTGCGCCCGTGACCTGCTTCGGCCGTCAGGTGAAGTGCTCGACCTTTATATGCGCGCTCACGATGCCAACCCACTTCGAGCCGAACCGCTGTATTACTCAGCGCGTGTTTTGCGTGAGGACAACCGGCTATCGCTTGCTCACCTCTTCGCTCAGGCCGCCATCAAGAAAACACAACCAGACATTGCTAGTTATCTAGAAACCGACGTTTACGACTGGAAGGCGCTGTTCGAGTTTTCATTCGTTGCCTATTACGCAGGTGATCACCACGAGGGCTTTAATGCGTGCAAGGAGCTGCTGGCCAATCCAAACTTGTCGGAGTCTGATCGGATGCTTACCCGTAAGAACCTGAACCATTACATACGTGCGCTTACCGATGTTGAAATGGCTGGGTAAAGGAAGTATGCGCGCATTGGGTGCCAAATTCGATTGCATCCAATAGACTGGAACAATGGATTGGCTGCTTTCAACAGACATGGTTCTCGCTCAGTCGGTTATGGGGACCGACGATACCCTTTCAATTTTGGGGGCCGGCTGGAGCGCCATGGAAGCGTCATCGTTGCCTGTGCGGCATCCTCGACTCGGCGTTGGCGTAATACTCACCTTGGGTTCAAACGCTCCAGCGGGGCGTCACTCGGTCGATCTTCGGCTGCAAAATGCTTACGGAATGCAACTTGATCTCGGCCAAGCACCCGAAGGACCGAAGCCGCCGAGTTTCGGTCGAGTCAACGTTGATCTCTTTATCGAACCAATTCCAGCAGGACTCGACGTTCCCCTACGCCGAGTGTGCCTGGCCTTCAACTTTGATGGGTTGGTTCTTCGTGAATACGGTCTCCACGAAATGATGCTCGCCGTTGACGGCATGGACGTTCGATCGATCGGATTCGTCGTTCGTCGACCGATCTGAATCGGTCAGCCGATCTAAACGCGAGCCGTCTCGCTTCGAATCTCGGACAGGTCCCCCTACTGGTAGATGTAATTGGCGATAGGTGCCGGCACGGGATTCTTGATAGACCAATCGAGGGTGCCGTCTTTCCAGATGAAGTCGTCTACACCAAGCTCACCGAAACGTTCGTGAATCTGTGCGTTGTATCGACGTTGGAACATCATCACGAGACGCTGGATTTCCTTGTTCCTCGCTCGTTGAGTGTTTGATTCGTCGCGACCGAGGTACTGGATGTACCCAAACTTCTTGATATGAACAATGCGTGTTGTGAGAAAAGTACGTATGCATAGTTCGTAATCGTCGGCTACGTGTACCTCAGGAGCGTAGCCACCAGCACGTAGGTACGCCTCCTTTGTCCAGGCCCGCACGTGATTGGGCATACCGACAATGTGGCGCACTGTTTTCGCGTTGATCGATGGGTAGTTCGTGACCGCATAATTGTGATCACGGTAGGTTTCCCATCGGTAGCTACCAAAGCCAAAGGCATACCCGTCGCCATACATGCCATTTTCGCCGTCCTCGAAAATTTCGCAACAATCCGTGTAGGCAAAGCCTGCATCGGGAAATCGCTTGAACGCATCAACGACATACGCAATGCAAGCGGGAGTGAGTTCATCATCGTGATCAAGTTCAACGAGAATCGAACCACGGGCAAGGCCGCAGGCTCGGCGTTTTACTTCGCCGATAATCCCGCATGGTTCGCTGGCACGAAAAACGTGAAGACGGGGATCGGTTTTCGCTAAGGCTGTTAAGGCAACGAACGTGTCATCCTCGGGAGAGTCGTCATAGAGCACCCATTCCCAATTTGAATAGGACTGTGCCGCCAAGGAACGGTATGCGCGCATTATACGTTCGCCGGAGCGATACGTGGGCGTGAACACCGAAACCAATGGTTCCTCGGGAAAGCGATCGTGTGTGGCAAGGTCCATAAAGACGTTGCATGCTGACTGTGCCAACACAGTGGGATCGGTGGCGGGATCGTCGTAATGAACCCACCGACGGCGAAAGGCCAACGGTGTGGCCAACAACTGCGGAAAGCTGTCGATCGAGCCAAAGGTAAAAATAACATGCGGACGAACCTTTGCCAGGATCCCGAGAACGTCGTCGTCGGTGGCAAAAGTGCGCACGTCAAAATTGTCAGCCTCGTTCTCACCGGGGTGAGTGAGTCGAATTGTTTCGCCGATGGAGGATTCGTGATGCCCGAAAATCGCCACTGTAATGAGTTCAAACGCCATATGGAGTTGGATTGTAAACCGTTTGCCTCACTTCGACATGGTTCAAATGCCTCATTGATCGTGGGTTGTACGGCAATCCCGCCGCAGCGTCGCTTGACACGGGCTCTTAAAGCGCCGAAAACGGTAGAACGGCCCGTGTGGTACCTTCGCTTGGAATACAGATATCCGCTCTTCGAACGATTCCTACGGTTTCGTTTCGAATTACATCGGGAGGTTTCATGCGTATTCACAAGGCCACGGTCGGAGCCGTTCTTACGGCAGTCACCGTGATGGTGCCACTGAGTCTCGCCAGCGCGGGTCCCAGCATCGTCACGCAACAATCAGCTTCAAGCTCCACAGCATCTTCCGCAACGTCGAGTGCTACAACGGAATTAGTGGTGTTCTTCGTCAAAGGATCAGAGGCTGCGGCCCGTCAATCCATATCAGCAGCAGGCGCTCAAATCACCGGTGAACTGCAATCGGTCGGCGCGGCACGCGTTATTGGCGGGGCAAATTTGGTCGAGGAACTTTCAGGGAAAGCGGGGATCCGCGGTGTCGTTCGAAACCACTCGATAGGCACCGTTTCGCCAGGCATGCCGCACAAGTTCGTTGAAGAACGAGCGCAGAATGATGCAACCTTTGCTCCGGGTAACACCGCACCTCCTCCGGGCGGCGGATCCGGTGCGCTGAAAGAAGGAAAGAAAAAATCCGGTTCGGATCCGTTCTCTATTTACCAATGGGACATGAAAATGATTGGAGCCACGCCCGATGGCGCACATGCCGTCGGCACAGGGAAAGGCGTACTCGTTGGCGTGATTGACACCGGTATCGACGCGAGTCATCCCGATTTGGCCGCCAACTTCGATGCCACGTTGAGCCGAAACTTCACCACTGACATCCCCGCGATCGACGGGCCTTGCGAACAACCCAGCTGCAAAGATCCGGCCAATGTGGATGAGGGCGGACACGGAACCCACGTGGCGGGAACGATCGCCGCTGCAACAAACGGCATCGGCATTTCCGGTGTCGCCCCCTCGGCCACACTGGTCAATCTCCGTGCCGGCCAAGACTCGGGATACTTCTTCCTCTTCGAGACACTCGCCGCACTCGAATACGCTGGAAACAACGGCATCAACGTAGTCAACATGTCCTTCTATACCGACCCGTGGCTCTACAACTGCGATTCGGCCGACGACATCATTACCGGTACCCAAACGGCAGCGCAGATTGCCGAGCAGGGCTTAATCAAGCAGTCCATTCTCGCTGCGGTGGCCTATGCACGAAGCAAGAACGTAACCCTTGTTGCCGCTGCGGGGAATGAACACACCGACCTTGCAGCCACACAACGCGCCGACGCAACGAGCCCCGATTTCGGTGCACCGCCAAGCGACCGTTTGCTCACCAGAGACTGCCTTGATCTTCCCGCCGAAGCACCTGGAGTGATCGAAGTGTCATCAATTGGGCCAACCAAAGCCAAGTCTGATTTCTCCAACTACGGCCAAAACGAAATTGACGTCGCAGCCCCGGGTGGATTCTTCAGGGATGGTTTCGGGACAGCCGATTTTCGGGCACCGTCGAATCTGATTCTTTCGAGCTACCCGCTGGCCGTGGCACAAGCTGAAGGTGCCGTGAACAAAGGAGGCGGGCTGACCGACGCCGATTTCTTCAAGCGAGACTGCGCACCAACAGGAGTGTGCGGTTACTACACATACCTACAGGGAACCTCCATGGCATCTCCACATGTCGCTGGTGTGGTGGCACTCATCATCGGAAAGTATGGAACCCCCAATGGTTCGGGCGGCTTCACCATGTCACCCGATGCGGTGTACGCCAAACTGACCGGTAGTGCCACGCCTACGCCCTGTCCCACTCCACCCACCGTTGACTACGCAAACATCGGGCGAACCTACACAGCGACCTGCGTCGGCGATACAGCGCACAACGGTTTCTATGGATATGGGATTGTGAACGCCTTAGCCGCTGTCCAACCTTAAAACTCGAACACACACTGGGCACAGCACGTTGACACACAGCACGCTGACACACAGCACGCTGACACACAGCGCGTTGACACAGCGCGTTGACACACAGCGCGTTGACACACAGCACGCTGACACTGGGCACCAATCGACACTGAAACAATTCTGAGTGCTCTGAACCTGGACCTTGCCGAACTCAAACAGCAACTGCTGTTGACTGCATAGATCCAGGTTTAGAGCGATCGGAAAGTGGGTAAGAGCAGGTCTGAAAGCGACTGGACTCTTAAGGTGCTCATGCGATGAGTGTCGCAGGGCTTGCGAAAGTGGCTGGTCGGGAACGAGAGAGAAGGTACTGCGGTGCCGTTGCGATTTCATGTCCCTGAACCAAACGCTCGCCCGGGTGAGGTACCTGATTTTTCCTACATAGGTGCGGCCGACACACGAGAAGTTCGGCGGCCGGCAATCGATACAAATCCGGCTGAAATGCGCGACCTTGCGTACTCATTAGTTCGAGTGTTAGACGACGCAGGGCACGCCAACGGCCCGTGGGTTCCCGAGGTGGACGCCGATACTCTTCGCAAGGGACTCCGGGCGATGGTGCGCACCCGGTTCTTTGACGATCGAATGCAAAACGCGCAACGACAGGGCAAAACGTCTTTCTATATCCGGTGCACTGGAGAAGAAGCAATTGCGGTTGCTCATTCCTTCGCCCTTGAACCACACGACATGTTCTTTCCTACCTACCGACAACAGGGTTGGCTAGTCGCCCGCGAGTGGCCCCTCGTGGACATGATGTGCCAGATTTTCTCCAACGAAAAAGACCGGCTCCATGGAAGGCAAATGCCGGTGTGTTACTCCGCTCGCCAAGCCGGATTTTTTTCCATCTCGGGAAACCTAGGTACGCAGTACATCCAAGCCGTTGGGTGGGCCATGGCAGCGGCGATCAAAGGCGACACGGCCATCGCTTCAGCAATGGTGGGGGAGGGCACCACATCCGAGGCCGATTTCCATCACGCGCTTACCTTTGCAGCCACCTACCACGCCCCCGTCATCTTGAACATCGTGAATAATCAATGGGCCATCTCATCGTTTTATGGGATTGCCAAAGGCGACGCTGCGACGTTCGCGTCACGTGGCGTTGGGTACGGAATCGCTGCACTACGGGTGGATGGGAACGACTTCTTGGCAGTCCTTGCCGCAACGCAATGGGCCGCCGAACGAGCCCGAACCGACAACGGCCCAACGGTTATTGAATGGGTCACCTACCGTGCTGGCGCGCACTCCTCATCTGATGACCCCTCAAGGTACCGTCCGCTCGACGAGGCCAAATCATGGCCGCTTGGTGATCCAATTAAACGCCTTAGTGATCATTTGGTTTCACTTGGTGAATGGTCTCCGGAACGTCACGAACACTTGTTGGCTGAATCCCGCGAGGAAGTTGCAGCGGCAGCCAAAGAAGCCGAAAGTTATGGCACGCTCCTCGATGGCCGTCTTGCCTCGGCGAAGAGCATATTTGAAGACGTATTTTCCGAATTGCCACCGCACCTAGCCCGACAACGAGCTCAACTGGAGGCGATCTAAATGCCATCAATGCCGATGAACGTGGCCATTCGCGCTGCCCTTGGGATCATGTTGGAACGAGACGAATCTGTGGTGATCTTCGGCGAAGACGTTGGGTATTTCGGAGGAGTGTTCCGCTGTACCGAGGGCCTGCAAGCGAAATTCGGTAAAGAACGGGTGTTTGATACGCCAATTGCGGAAGGTGGAATCATTGGCATTGCTGTTGGTATGGGCGCTTATGGTCTTCGCCCAGTACCAGAAATCCAATTTGCTGATTACGTGTACCCCGGGCTTGACCAACTGATCTCCGAAGCGGCAAGACTTCGGTATCGATCCAGCGCCGAATTCACTGCCCCACTCACGGTGCGCATGCCCTGCGGGGGTGGAATCCACGGTGGGCAAACGCATAGTCAAAGCCCCGAGAGTCTCTTCACTCATGTGTGCGGGCTCAAGACAGTTATGCCCTCAAATCCTTACGACGCCAAAGGGCTTTTGATCGCGGCAATCGAAGAAGATGACCCCGTGATTTTCCTTGAACCCAAGCGTCTGTACAACGGGCCTTTTGATGGCCATCACGATCGTCCGGTAGTGCCATGGTCTGACCATCCCCTCGGTGAGGTGCCCGACGGCTATTACCGGATACCCCTCGGTAAAGCAGCCATCCGGCGCCCGGGTGAAGACCTCACGGTGTTGGCCTACGGCACGATGGTTCACGTCGCACTAACCGCCGCAGCCGAAACGGGAATCGACGCCGAAATCATCGACCTGCGCACTTTGCTTCCCCTCGATACCGACACCATCGAAGCCTCGGTACGCAAGACCGGACGTTGTGTGATCGTGCATGAAGCTACCCGTACCAGTGGGTTTGGAGCGGAGCTAATGGCCACGGTGCAAGAAAGTTGTTTTTACCATCTTGAAGTCCCAATCGAACGCGTGACCGGTTGGGATACCCCGTACCCTCACGCTCAAGAATGGGACTACTTCCCTGGGCCAGCACGTGTTGGAGCCGCCTTTAAACGAGCAATGGAGTCTTGATATGGCCGCTTACACCGTGAAACTTCCCGACGTTGGTGAAGGAATCGCTCAAGCTGAAATCGTGGCCTGGCATGTCGTCGTAGGTGATCCAATTCACGAAGACCAGGTGATCGCGGAGATCATGACCGATAAAGCCACTGTGGAATTGCCTTCACCAATCGACGGAGTGATCACCTGGCTTGGAGGCGAAGTGGGGGACATTTTGTCGGTTGGTGCAGATCTACTCCGAATTGAAACCAAAAGTGCCGCGACACCCGCCTACGAACCCGCAAGCGTACCCGCCGACACAACCGCAAGCGAACCCGCAAGCGAACCTGCCGACACAACTGCAAGCGAACCTGATGACGGTTTGTTTGTTGGCGGTGCGTCCGATGGTGTTGCTTCTGACCGTGTTTCTGGTGACGTCTTGTCTGATGGCGTGTCAGATGGCGGTATATCTGAGGACCGGTTGTCGGATGATCGTGCCCCAGTAGGTGCAGACATGATCGACCTGAATGCGCCGCCTGTAGGTGAACACACGGCCGCTGCAGAGTTGTCGTCGATCGCGGTTTTTCCACGTGAGGTCATTGCAGCGATAGATCGTCAACCGTTCGCTTCCGATTCGTTAGGTTCTGATATCGCGCTGGTGACGGTGGGAGCCATTGCGAAACCTGAACCCAGGAGTTTGGTCGGGCAACCTGTGCGGGCGCTGGCTGCTCCGGCGGTGCGTGACAGGGCCCGTCGAACGGCAATCGATCTGGAGAGCCTTACGGGGAGTGGACCTGGAGGCAGAGTCACCCACCAGGACCTCGACGAAGCAATCACGAAACCACGCGAACCAGTTCCCCCAAGCTCCGCGCGCTTAGCTGTTGGCGAAACTCGTGCAGATAGAGAAGCTCATCCTATCGGTGAGGCACATTCTGTTGGTGAGGCACATTCTGTTGGTGAAGCACATTTTGTTGTTGAGGATGTTGCTCCCGAAATTGAGCGGATCAAAATCATTGGCTTGCGTCGCAATATCGCGGAGCGGATGCAGCTTTCAAAACGCCGAATCCCGCATTTCACTTACGTTGAAGAAGTCGATGTTACTGAACTCGAACGACTACGCCAGCAGCTCAATTCCTCACTCGGTAATCGCACGGTTGGTTTCCCCGGAGGACAAGGTGTTGGCCCCGCCAGCGGCCCGTCGAACGATGATCTCAGTGGCCGGATCAAACTCACGTTGCTTCCCTTCATTATGCGAGCGGTAGTGAAAGCCTTAGCATTGCATCCACAAATGAACGCACGGTTTGACGATGATGCAGGGGTGCTCGAACGCTATAGCGAGGTTCGCCTAGGGATTGCCGTGCAAACCGTAAAGGGTCTCATGGTCCCCGTCGTAAAAGGTATGCGTACCTTGGATCTATGGGAATCTGCTGCCGAAGTGACTCGATTATCGGAGTTGGCGAGAACTTCGAAAATCAAAATTGAGGATCTCATTGGCTCCACGATCACAATCACAAGTCTCGGACCATTGGGCGGCATAGCGTCGACACCGGTGATCAACTATCCCGAAGTTGCGGTAATCGGAGTGAACAAGATCGTTGAACGTCCGGTGTATGTGGAACGCGAGCTTGTACCTAGAAAGATCATGAATCTCTCGTCTTCGTTTGATCATCGCGTAGTCGATGGGGCCGATGCCGCAGCATTTATTCAGGCCATCAGGAGTCTTCTCGAAACCCCAGCCCTGCTTTTCGTGTGAAGCCGGTTTACGGGGAGTTTGGTTTATCAAGTTTGATTGAGCTACCAGAAAACGGGCGTTTCAGGATCCTGCGTTGGAGACCCACTTCGGCTTCTAGGCTGAGTGGGTGCGCATTGCTACGTGGAACGTCAACTCGTTGAAAGCTCGTCTGCCTAGGGTGGAGGAGTGGTTGGCCTATGCCGATTGCGATGTGTTGTGTATGCAGGAAACCAAGATGAGCGATGCGGCATTTCCGGCTATGGCCTTTCATGCGCTGGGCTACGAATCGGCGCATCATGGCCAAGGACAGTGGAACGGTGTGGCCATTTTGAGCCGCGTTGGGCTTGAGAATGTACAAAACGGTTTCGTGGATGGACTGAGCGGAACCGGGCCGACCGACGAATACACCACCGGAGTATTAAACGAAGCGCGCTTAGTAACTGCGGAGTGTGGCGGATTGAGTGTTACGAGTGTGTACGTACCAAATGGTCGTTCGCCCGAAGATCCTCACTTTCCTGCGAAACTCGAATGGTTAGCCCGCTTGAACGAACAGTTCGCCACCACGCTCAAGCCAACCGACAATGCAATGGTGCTCGGTGACTTCAACATCGCCCCCGAGGATGTCGACGTGTGGGACATCAAAAAGTTCGCCAACTCCACGCATGTGACTCCAGCGGAACGCGCTCGGCTGGCAGAGTTACGCGAGTGGGGCATGGTCGACGTGTTCCGTCAGTTGTATCCACAAGATCGTCTGTACACCTACTGGGATTACCGAGCCGGTGATTTCCATATGCATCGCGGCATGCGCATCGACTTGGCCTATGCAACCGCACCCGTCGCCGAAAAGGTCACGTGGGCCATCGTCGACCGTCAAGCCCGCAAAGGCAAGCTCCCCTCCGACCACACCCCACTTATCGTGGACATCGAACTCTAGGTTCGACCAGGTAAGCGACCAACTTCACCAGGGGTCTGAACCGGCACCGCAGCGGTTCAGGGGAGAATGTTTACCTCATGATTCTAATTGATGCCGATTCACTCACTGCTTCACGGCCCGACAAGCCGTTGTTCACCAACCTCTCCATGACCATCAACGATGGTGACCGATGGGGGATTGTGGGCATCAACGGCTGCGGAAAATCAACGTTTCTGCGTATGTTGGCGGGGGATATTCAACCGGAATCGGGTGTGGTTCGTCGATCGAAAACCTTGCGGATGGCCGTGTTGGAGCAGGACCCGAAACTGGCTCCCGGCCCGGTTCGCGAGGCGGTATTGCACGATCTGCCCGACGCTGATTCTTGGGAAGCCGAAGAGTTCCTTGATCGCCTCGGTATGGGTGGGATGCTTGATGCCGATACCACCACGCTTTCGGGTGGACAAGCCAAACGTGTCGCACTAGCTCGGGCCTTGGTAAGCCAACCGGATTTGTTGATTCTCGACGAACCAACCAACCATTTAGACCTCGACGCTATTGCCTGGCTTGAAGCTCGCTTGGCCAGGTACCGAGGCGGGCTCATCATGGTGAGCCACGATCGCCATGTTCTTGACCGGGTCCTCACTCGCGTGTTGGAAATCGATCGCGGTACGGGTTACGTGCACGATGGCGGTTATCAAGGCTTCCTCGATGGTCGTGCATCTCGTGAGGATCGTGCCGCTTCAGAAGAATCCACCCGACAGATTTTGGCGAAACGCGAGTTGGCATGGTTGCGCAGAGGTGCACCGGCTCGCACGGCAAAATCGAAAGCGCGCATAGAGTCGGCGACGAAACTGATCAATGATCGTCCTCAAGCAGCAGCGCGGAGCGGGGCCTTTGAGATCGGTGCAGCAACCGGTCGTTCTGGTGAAGGCCAAGGCCCAACGGCTGGCTCAGCCCAGGGCTCCTACCGCAATGCCGTTGATACTCGCTTGGCCCCACGACTTGGGAACAAGGTCGTCGACCTGCACGGTATTGGTCATCGTTTTCCGGCTATCGGATCCGCCCCGGAATCCGGTGAGTTTGGTCCTTGGCTGTTCAAGGGTTTAGAAATTCTGCTTGATCCCGGCGCTCGGTACGGCATTGTAGGAGCCAACGGAACTGGTAAGTCCACGTTGCTTGACATCATAAGTGGACGTCTCATTCCCGCTGAAGGGACTATTGACACTGGTCCAACGGTGAGGGTGGGCTATTACGATCAACGCGGCCGCACGCTTGATCCAACGATGCGGGTTCGAGACGCGGTCGCTGGAAAGAACGGGGTTGCGGGATCACCAGAAGATAAGCGCCTGATGGAGCAGTTCTGGTTCGTTGACGACGCACAGTTCTCACCCGTCGGCTTACTGAGCGGTGGAGAGAAACGACGGTTGCAGTTGTTGATGGTGCTGGCCGAACGACCCAACGTGTTGCTGCTCGACGAACCAACCAACGATCTTGATCTCGACACCCTTCGCGCCCTGGAGGACTTCCTTGAGGACTGGCCAGGCACCGTGGTGGTAGTTAGTCACGACCGGGCGTTTATGGACCGCACCGTGGAAGAAGTGTTAGCCATTGAAGGCGGCAAAGCCACTCTGGTTGCCGGTGGCTATGCCGGTTGGCGCGCCCGTCGCGAAGAACGGTTGGTGGCCGACAAAGGCGCGGGCAAGGGTGCAGGTAAAGCCCCAAGCGTGGCCCCTTCGGTCGCGACCGGATCGAGTGCAAAATCTTCGGCACCCACGGCCCCGGCCGCGCCAACGCCAAAGCCCGTCGTGAAGGTGGCCGAAAAACCAGCAGCGCCGAAGCGATCTGCCTCGACGCTGCGTCAGTTGATCAAAGATGCCGAACGAGAAGTGAACCGCCTCACCAAGGCCCGAGACAAGCTCACCGCCGAACTCGAAGCCGTCGGAAACGACTTCACCAAAATCACCGCCCTTGGCACACAATTGGCCACCATCCAAGCCGAACTTGATCCCATCGAAGAGCGCTGGCTCGAACTAGCCGCCGAACAAGAAAGTTAAACGCGGCCGAAGTTGTCATCGGCGTCTTCCTTGTGAGTGCCAGGCATCGCGAGTGCGGTCAAAAGGCCCGTTGGCGAACGGTTTCGTAAAAGGGCTCTGCTAGGAGACAGAGCTTTCAGTCTTTGTCGGCTGTGGATCGACGCCCAGCGGAGAGGGTGCGGGTTGTTGGGGTGTTGCCACGTGCATCGAGGAGGCGAGGCGGGCAGCGTTGGCTCGGCGGGTTCGGCGGATCAAATACAAAGCCAGCAATGCTCCGATCAGCATTAGGGGGATGAACGGGGCGAGAGCAACGAACACCACAACGACTGCGGTGAGAACGTTTCCGAGAGCCTTGGTGCCGTTGTTCCATGACTGGGAAACCCGATCAGAGAAACTCTTTACCTTCTTCGCCTTGGGCTTCGCCTTGGCGGCATCGGCCTTGATCTTTTCCTGCAGGTTTACGGTGATCGTAGACATGGCAACTTGGTTCCCAAGATTTATCTTCTGCGCGCTTATCTGTTCAATCTGGGTGCGTACCTCGGTGAGACGTTCCTGCACGGTGATGATGTCTTGAATTTTAGTCGCCGCATTGAACAACTTCTTGTAGGCATCCTCTTGGAGAAGAAGCGAAGTCATGCGTGCTTGCATATCAACGAGCTGTGCACTTACTTCTTCGCCGGAGATGTTTTCCGATACGAGCTTGCCTAACCCACCGAGTCGTCCGCGGACATCATCGAAACGGGCAGAAGGCACTCGCATCACCACGACAGCGAATCGTGGCTCATTGTGCTTATCGTCGATGGGGTTGCCGCCGCTTACCTGCGACGACTGCACGAACCCGCCTAGCGATCCTGGCAGTTGGGTGGCTTGGGCGACTCCGGATCGGAACTGGGCGCTGGTGAGTTGCACGGTGAGCTCGGCCCGCTTGATCTGTGCACCGGTTTGTGGCGTTACCGGGATGGCACTTCCACCGCTTTGCACGGCTGAACCCGAACCGTCGAGCGGGGTCGCAGCGTCGTTACTGGCCTTGGACTGAAGTTCAGCTGCTGGCGCCATCGTTTCGTCTGCCGCCGCTGCTTCGGTCTCGGCGCTGAGCTCAACGAGCCCGTTGGAGGATTGCGTGGGCATTGCCGCGGTGGTGTCGAGGGCAGTTTTGCTGTCTTGACTACAACCAGCGACGGAAACCGCCAAAAGTATGGCCACACCCAATGTTGCCCCTACCCGTTTCGAAGGCGAAAACCTTTCGCTGACGACGTGGCCCGCCCGAGTTGTCCTGGCACTCGAAGTGGCTCTGCGCGTGGCAAAGTGCACTGTGGATGTCACAGGTTTTTCTGGCTTAACGCTATGGACATCCAGTAGGTCGACAGTTACGTGATTGGTGCTCATGACAGTAGGGCCTTTCGGTTCTCACGGCGCCGGGTGATCGGTGCTGGGTACTGCGTCTGACGTCGAGTGAATCCCATTCAGTTCCCGCCAGGCGAAGATTCTTTGAACTTCCGCTGGGAGCTGTGCATTGGTCCACGAAGGCTCTACGATTTGTCCACTATGGGAACTCGCTCTTCACGCACCGCTCGTCTCAACGAAGCCGCTCCAGCTATTGCGCTCACCCAAGCCGATGGAACGCCCTGGACTCTAGCCACAGCACATGCGAATGGCCCGGTCGTGCTGGTGTTTCTGCGCGGATTCTTTTGACCGTTTTGCCGAAAGCATCTCGCGCAGTTGCGCGAGTCAATAAGCACACTTACCGCTACGGGGGCTTCGATCGTAGCTATTGCGCCGCATTCCCAAGACGAGTTGGTGAAGCACCTCAAGACCAATACCTATCCCTTCACGGTGTTGGCCGATACAGATGGCAAAGTCTTTGAGGCTTACGACGTGACTAGCCGCATGATTTCGCTCGGCCAGCAGCCTGCGTTGTTCATCGTTGACTCTGCGGGGATCGTGCGCTTCGATGCCATTGGTGCTCAGCAGTGGGATCTCGTGGGCCCCGACGAACTGGCGAAACTTCTGGCCAAGATCACCTAATTTCGCGTGATCGCGTTCACCGTGGAATGAAGTGCGAAACGCAAGCCAGGGAGATCTTGTGAGCAAAATGAGCTTGCCCTGCCACGAGGCGGAGTTGCTTGTCTGAGGCTTCTACCGGTATTGGTTGAACATCGTTTGAAGGAACGGCCATCCAGCCTTCTTTCGCTCGTGCCACGTGACATGGTTCCAAGCTTCCCAGCCGTAGCCAGCCGTTTTGGCCACGACACCCCTAGGTCCAACCACGGTGATGCCGATCTGTTCGATGGGTTCCGAACGCATCGTTCCGTCAGTTTGAGGGCGCAACCGAAGCTTGCTGGATGGATCCGACAATCCAATTAAACCCCAAGGAAGGCGGAGCTCAAGAACTTGCTTGGAACCGTTAATAAGCGCGCGATCATCAAAATCGGCCTTCGAGGGATCGGTAGTACCCCATCGCAAATCACCAAAGGAAATCGTGTCGAGGTTCAACTTTTCTTTCGTGGTTGGAATTACCAGTGCTCGGCTAACAACTTGTTGGGGAACCGTCCATGCCCCGCTGCCTGGAATCAAATCAGCAGGAGTAAATGGCAATTCCTTTTTTGTCAAACCATACTCAAATAACGTTGGATCCATCCAAGAAGCGATGCGAAGTTTCGCAGTGTTTCCGGGACCAACGAGTATCGCCACGTTTGACTCAGGCGACACCCCAGGACGTTCAGGAAGCCCCTTGTTTGGTTCGGGGAACACTTGGAGGCCAACCGCCAGTTCCTCTCTCGCCCATGGCTCTAAGCCAGCAGTTGTTTCCTTTTTGGAAAACCGTATGCGTAGATACAATGATTCTTCATCGTGGGTGGCACGAACTTCACTTACGGGTCCAGCTGATTCAAAAATTACTTGGCTTTGAGCACGAGACCACTCGCTATCTTT
>JAYUVJ010000507.1:0-11396 GCA_043754155.1 Acidimicrobiia bacterium | reverse complement strand
CCCGAAAACCATTTAACCGGTCTCCCAGACCCGGAAAGGGACGGTGAAGCGGACGCATACGTTAATCAAACCCAAACCAAACAGTCAAGACATTTCTTTTGGTTTCTTGAAAAGCCCGTAAATCGGGGCTTCTGAGGTTTTCAGCCCCTACGATCTTGGACGTGAACGACTTTATAAGCGAATTGCAGTGGCGTGGAATGTTTCATCAGGCCTCAGATGCCGAGAAATTGCGCGAACACCTCGCAGCGGGACCGAGAAGGGCCTACATCGGATTAGACCCAACCGCCGACAGTCTCACTATCGGCAACCTCGCCACCCTGATGCTGCTGGCGCATTTTCAACGTGCCGGCCATCATCCCGTCGTTCTTGTCGGGGGAGGAACGGGCTTGATTGGCGATCCAGGTGGAAAGTCGGCAGAGCGTCCGTTGCTTTCGATTGACCAAGTGCGCTCCAACGTGGAATCGCAGAAGCGCATCTATTCAGCCTTGCTACCCGGTGCCAAGGTCCTAAACAACGCCGACTGGTTGGTGGATCTCTCCTACGTGTCGGTGCTGCGAGATATCGGAAAGCACTTCAGTGTGAACGAGATGGTGAAGCGCGACAGTGTTAAGAATCGTTTGGAAGGCGAAGGCATTTCGTACACCGAGTTCAGCTACATGCTGCTGCAGTCCTACGACTTCCAGCACTTGTTCGCAAACCATGGAGTCACGTTGCAGATGGGCGGGTCAGATCAATGGGGGAACATTGTTTCGGGGGTGGATTTAATTCGTCGGTTGCACGCCGGTGAGTCCTACGCGCTTACCGGACCCCTGATCACCAAGGCCGACGGTTCAAAATTTGGGAAGAGTGAATCGGGAGCGATTTGGCTCACTGCGGATCGCACGAGCGCGTATGCGTTTCACCAATTTTGGCTGAACTCCGACGACGCCGATGTGATTGGCTACCTCAAGCGCTTCACCTTTCTCACGCAAGCTGAAATTGGCGAAATCGAAGCGGATCTTGCTGCTAGTCCTGGTGCTCGAAACGCTCAGCGCACCTTGGCCAATCTGTTGACGGCATTGTTGCATGGCACTGAGGAGTCGACGAGAGCGGAGGCTGCGGGAAAGGCGCTTTTCACCGGTGACGTGCGATCGCTCGACGCCCAAATCATCAGCGAAGTATTTGCCGGTGTGCCGACGAGTACTCACAGTCGCGCTGAACTCACTCATGGCGTGGCGTTATCGGGGTTCTTGGCGACCACCACTTTGGCTTCGAGTAACCGAGAGGCCCGCGAGTTTTTAAAAAATGGGTCCATTGCCGTTAACGGCGCCAAGGTCGAGGAGCAGTACTCGCTCTCCCCCGCGGATCTACTTCATGACTCCACGATTTTACTTCGTCGCGGCAAGAAGAACTGGGCCGTCACCAACTGGCTTTAGGTGTTGCCGCGATGGTCGCAGCTCGATTCCAGGGTCAGTTGAACCGGTTGACTTTGCAAGCACTACCCGGACGGCGCTACGCATGGCCGACAGTGCCCAGACAAACGCTACCGGTCAACTTAGGACCGGAAGCCGTCTGGCCGATGCAACCACCGCGAAACGGTTGGGTTCAATGACGCACTCGAAGAGCGGGGCTTTAAAGTACCCAGCAAGCAAACTGCAAGTGGTACGTGTGCCTTGGTTTGCAAAACTGGCTAGTTCGTATGGCCTATAGGGGTTCTCGGCGGTAAGTGTGCAAACTTTCAGTGCACGTATATACAGTGCACGTATATACAGTGCACGTATATACAGCGCACAGATAGCCAGCGCGCATCGGTGCTACGAAAGCAATATGGCACTTCGTTTTGGAGATGCCCATAGTGATTGCATACAAACGCAAAGCCCTGGAATCAACCGGGAGGAAAAATGGAAAACGCTAGGCGCAGGGACCGGCTGTTTTGGCTGACTTGTCTCGATCGATCCATCCCAGTACGTCAGCGGTGAGTTGTACACCGTTTTGGCTGACATAAAATGCGGCTCGAGCGTCGGTGCCTACCGGGACGACCACAATGCCGTTCGATACTTGGCCAGGCGCCATCGACATAACCAGAGCGGGCGATTGACTACCCGTCGGCACTACGGTCACTTCAAGGGGACCTGACGCTGCCGAGGCGCCAACGGAAAGAATCACGCCGGTGGGAACCTGGCTGCCGCCAAGTGCTGGTGGCACCTTGAACACACCGACGGCGGGAATGTCGAAGGGGCGTGCTTGAGTAACTTCGCCAGAGAGCCCACCGGTACCGTTGCTGGTATCGAGGAGGCGGCAAGCGTCGAGCGGTAAGGCAGCTGCTTCGTTGGTTCCGGCAGGTGCGGCTACCACCCAGCCCACGACTTCCATAGCGATTCCGCTAGGTCCGGTGGTGGTGGTTACTTTGACCTTGCCGCCAGCCCCGACCGGTACAGCAAGGCGAGTGACCGTTGTGGCCGACGCGGGAAACGATAGGTTCGAAGCAACGACGGTTCGTGCGTAATCGGGTGATGCCGGCGAAAGGGTGACCTTGCCTGCGACCGTGGGGTTGGAAACGATCACGTCTACGATTACTGAACCGGTGCCGGAGGCGGCGAGGCCGTTTGCTCCACGCACGTCGGGGGCTACTGATCCGCCAGCGGCGAGCTTAGCTACTTGATTGGCGTCGAGATCCAAGACTCGTCCAGCGCCAGGAATGAAGACCATGCCAGCTTTGGTGAGTGGAGCGGGCGCTGAAGTCGCCGTTGTGGAGGCCGTCGACTTTTTCGTAGTCGTCGGCTGAGCGGGCGTAGTTGCCGTGACTCCGGCTGGGGCCTTCGTATCGGGGGCCTTCGTATCGGGGGCCTTCGTGTCGGCCGGTGCCGAAGTGGATGTCGACTTCTTCTTCACCGTTGTAATGGTTGCCGACTTGGTTTTGCTGGTCTTGGTCGAGGTTTTGGCCACGGCCGTCGTCGTTACTTTGGATGGCGTTTTCGCTGCAGCAGGGGCGGCCGCGGCGGCGCCCTTTTTAGTGATGGCCGACTTGATTGTGGTGGTGGGGGCAGCATTGGCCAAGGTTGCGGTGAGGAACAATCCACTTAGCGCTACTGCAACGGCTACAGGAATACGGTTCGATCGGGAAGGGATCATCCGCACACACTACCGAATCGCTGGACCCCGGCCACGTATCAGTGGTTATTCACCTGGTCTTTAGCCTTTCGACCCGTCCTTACAGCAACGAACTCAGGACGTGATGCCGAGCGATTCAAACCGTTGGGCTTGTCGCTCCATCAGCGCGTTGAACCGCTCAAGTTGGGCCACAAAGGGAATCGGGCCACCGCCGCCGGGGGTTGTACGACGGGTCACCGCGACGCCTGGGGCAAGAAGCGCAACCGCTTTCGGGCCAAGGTCGGGGCTGTTTTCCACCAGTTCGGCGAAATCAACGTGACGGTCAATGGCCGATCGGACCAGCGAACCAACGATGGCATGGGCCTCTCGGAAAGGAACTCCGCGTTCTACGAGGAACTCGGCCAAATCGGTGGCGGCCACAAACGGTGAGTCGGCGGCGGCTTGCATACGGGCTTGGTCAAACCCGATGGTGTCGTATAGACCGCTGAGGGCAGAAAGGGCACGACTGACCTGGTCTAGTGAGTCAAACAGAGGCTCTTTGTCTTCCTGCAAATCGCGGTTGTAGGCCAAGGGGAGGCTTTTGAGGGTGGCGAGCAGGCCTGTAAGATTGCCAATCAGTCGTCCGGCTTTGCCTCGCGATAGTTCAGCGATATCTGGATTCTTCTTCTGCGGCATCATTGAGGAGCCGGTGGCGTACGCATCGTGGAGTTTAGCGAACCCAAATTCTTCCGACGTCCACAGCACGATTTCTTCGCCCATCCTCGAAAGGTGAACTCCAAGAAGAGCGATGGCGAAAAGACTTTCAGCTACGTAATCGCGATCGCTTACGGCGTCGAGGGAGTTTTCAAAGCGTGCACTAAATCCGAGATCGCGAGCTACCGAATCAGGGTCGAGAGGGAGTGAGGATCCAGCGAGCGCACCGGCGCCGAGCGGCGAAACATCTGCGCGCTTACGAGTGTCGAGGAGACGTTCAAGGTCACGGCCTAAGGCCCACCCATGCGCCAGTAGGTGGTGGGAGAGAAGAACCGGCTGGGCACGCTGGAGGTGGGTGTAGCCCGGAAGGTAGATGCTGCCTGCGGCGTTTGCTCGGTTGAGAAGGACTTGTTGAAGGCCCATGACTCGCTGAGCCAGAGTGCCAAGTTCGCGCTTAGTGAAGAGTCGCAGATCGGTGGCGCATTGGTCGTTGCGGCTGCGGCCGGTGTGCATTCGTCCGCCTGCTTCGCCTGCCAATTCGGTAACTCGACGTTCGATGGCGGTGTGGATATCTTCGTCGCGAGCTTCGAAGACAAACTTGCCTTTGCGGAGTTCGGTTTCTACGGTGTCAAGGGCCTCTAGGACTACGTGAAGTTCGTCTTCGGCAAAGATCCCAGCACGAGCGAGGCCTTTGACGTGAGCGCGAGATCCTGTGAGGTCGTCGAGCCAGATCCGTCGGTCGAACGACAGGCTCTCGGTGAAGGCCATGAGTTCAGCAGCTGGTCCGTCGCCGAAGCGGCCATGCCACAACGTGTTGCTCGCGCCCCCGCCGTTGCCCGCATTGCTTTTGTTGTCGGTGGTATTCCCGTTATTGCTCAAACTCATCGAACGGCCTAACTTCCTCAGAATCTGCCGCGGGCCCGTTTCGTGCCCCCGAACTGCGCTTGGATCGTACTTCCCAGCCACCACATGCCCGGATGCATATTCCTGTTTCCTGCGTGTTCGGTGGTTAAGTAATGAATGTCGCCCACTAAGGCGGTTCTCCAATAAGCAGTGCGAAAAACATCGTTAGTGGGTGACATCTCTGGACCAACTGGCAATTTTCAGGTTGACCAACGAATCGTCGGGATCGATGAGTGACGGCCGCTAGCGTTAAGTTCCATGTCGAATGTGCTGATGTCGCTTCCTGCTGGTGAACGAGTGGGGATTGCATTCTCCGGGGGTTTGGATACTTCGGCCGCGGTGGCCTGGATGCGAGAGAAGGGTGCGATTCCTTGCGCCTATACCGCTGACCTGGGCCAGCCTGACGAGCCGGATCTTGATGACGTGGTCGCTCGGGCCAGGACGTATGGCGCAGAGATCGCTCGGACGGTGGATTGCCGGGAGCAACTCGTCCACGAAGGATTGATTGCACTGCAGTGCGGGGCGTTTCACATCACGACGGCAGGTAAGACCTATTTCAACACCACTCCACTGGGCCGCGCAGTCACCGGAACGTTGTTGGTGCGGGCCATGAAGGAAGACGGCGTCGACATTTGGGGCGACGGGTCAACCTATAAGGGCAACGACATCGAGCGCTTCTACCGATACGGGCTTTTGGTGAATTCCAAGTTGCGGATCTACAAGCCTTGGCTCGACCAACTGTTTGTGGATGAGCTAGGCGGACGCAAGGAAATGTCGGAATGGTTGTTGGCCCGAAATCTGCCATACCGCTCGTCGGTTGAAAAGGCCTATTCGACCGACGCCAACATTTGGGGCGCAACGCACGAGGCCAAGGACTTGGAATTTTTGGCGAACGGTATCGACATGGTTGAGCCGATCATGGGCGTGAAGTACGTCGATCAATCCGTGGCGATTGCTGCCGAGACAGTGAAGGTGGAGTTCGTCGAGGGCTGGCCGGTTGCGTTGAACGGCGTCCATTTCGACGACAAAGTGGCGCTGGTTTCTGAGGCGAACCGAATTGGTGGACGACATGGCCTCGGTATGTGTGACCAGATCGAGAATCGCATTATCGAGGCGAAGTCCCGTGGCATTTACGAGGCTCCGGGGATGGCGTTGTTACATGTGGCCTATGAGCGGCTTCTTTCTGGCATTCACAACGAAGGCACATTGGAGAATTACCGGACCATGGGTCGACGGTTGGGACGGTTGTTGTACGAGGGCCGTTGGTTTGACCCGCAGTCGGTGATGTTGCGTGAACCGTTGCAGCGTTGGGTGGGTTCGGCGGTTACTGGTTCTGTCACGTTGCAGTTGCGCCGTGGTGACGACTACACGATTCTCGATACCGTTTCGGACAACTTCACCTACCGTCCGGAGCGCTTGTCGATGGAGAGCGGCAAGGGCGAGTTTACCCCACTCGACCGTATCGGCCAGCTGCATATGCGCAACCTCGATATCGCCGACACGCAGCAAAAGCTGGGCATTTACTCGCGGACGGGCATGCTTGGTGCGGGTGGCGGAGATTTCGCCATGCTTGAGTTGGAGTAGTCACTGACCGGCCTCGTTCTTGGCCGACAATTACCGCATCGTTACACAGGGCCCAATCGTAAGCGTGCCATCGTTCGCATTAAGTTCAGCCATCGCCCCCAGTGAGACGCACCACTGATCCGGCCCTCCATCTGACCCGATCCCACCGTGCCCGACATCGAGCCCGCCAAGTACCGGAACACCAAGATCACAGAGTCGGTCACGCAGAACATCGACTACCGTCCATCCCGAATCCTCGTATTCCGCGAAGCTGTCAAACAGGCCGACGGCGACGCCGGCAATCGATCGCAAAGCACCTGAGCGTCGCAACTGGGTCAGGTTCCGCTCGACTTGGCCAATCCCAACATGTCGGAGGTCTTCGAGCAGCAGGATCGCACCGCTTAGGTCAGGGAGACCACAGCCAACCCAACCCGCAAGTTCGCGAAGGTTCCCACCAATAAGCGGGCCAGTTGCTCGTCCACCTACAACGACCTCGGCGGAAACAGCACTTTCCCGTCGAGTGATCGTGAACGGCTCGTCGCTTCTTAGTAGGTGGCGAAGCGACGTTTGTGCGTTTGATCCAGCGAGGCAGCCGTGAATGCTGCTAATTCTTCCGCGGATCTTGCACGATCGGTGGGGATCTCAAACCGGGAAGCTAGGCGACGCAGACGAGTTGCCGATGTGGTTAGCAAGGTGAAAGGGGCGCTGGAAAAGCTGGCAAGTGGTTCGGTCTCTGAGGAACACATTGCTGCCTTAGCTCCCGTTGCCGATGGCGGCTTCTCAACGGTGCCCAAATAGAGGATCCTTCATGATGATCATGACCGGTGGAACCATCCTCATTGTCGGCGTTATCGGACACCGCTTTGGTAAACTGGAAGGGACAAGAGCAACTCGCTCAGATCAAAGCTCGAGGGAGAAGTACAGGATTCCCTCGGTTGGTTCGCCTGAATAGCAATCGGTTGGAACGAATCCGAGCGATTCGTAGAGGGCGATTGCGTGGGTCATCGTCGGTAGGGTGTTGAGGAACAGTCGCTGAAATCCGTCGGCCCGCGCTTGTTCGATGACGTGGGTAACTAAGCGCCGTCCGAGCCCGGCAGCTCGTTGATTTGGTGACACGAACAGCCGACGAATTTCGCCGTCGTTGTTACCCAAGCTGCGGAATGCAACGCATCCGAGCGGTTCGCTACCTTGGGCGAGCAGGGCGAAACCGGGGGCTGCGTAAAACGTTCGGAGCTGCACGAGCTCCGTGGTCATGTCATCGAATCAAGCGCATATTTCGGTGCCTGAGGCGAACTCCTCGACCGAGCGTTGGTAAGACCCAAAGAGTCGACGAATTACTGCGTAGTCTGCGTCGGACGAAGCAAAGTTGATCGACTCCATATGTGGGCTTACTGAAGCGGTGACTTTGGCGTTGGGGTCAGGCGGGTGACGTTGATGGCTTCTCTAATGAGGAGTGGCGCTATGCGAACTGACATATCGCTAACCCATTCATCGCTCTTGTAGACGGCGCCGTACAGTTCGATGCGTTCTTGTTCGTCCTTGAATCGTCGCATCCACACGTAGGCATCGGGATTGTCTTCGCCTTCAAAGCTCCCGAGAATCACCATTCCTTTGCTGATCTGAAACGGAATGACCACTTCTTCCATCATCTTGACGAGCGCGGCTCGATTTCCCGGGGTGGCTTGGTATTGACGAAGTTCGTAAAGCATGGCCTCATCATGACATATGCGCTTGTTCGGGTCCCATCCCGTCTCGACGCTTGCCACCGTGGGGCCTGTCCGTTCGAGCATTCCGTTCAGCCTGCAAAACTGTCCATTGTGTTGACAAAACCGTCCGTACGCCCGATGATCCAAGACGACATCGAACTGCTGATTGCTTGGCTAGCCGACCGACGCGTGAACGAATGGTATGGGGGCTTGGAGGAAGCAACACCCGAGGCAATCCAAGCCGACTGGGACGACGAAGCCTGGTGCGAGCGCGGCATCATCGAGGTCGACGGCCGTCCGGTTGGTTTTGTTCAGTGGTACCCAGCTGATGCTGAAACGACGGCGGTATACCGATTGCCAACTTGCCCGAGTTACTGGGGCATCGACATTTTCCTCGGCGAACCCGCGTTGTTTGGCAAAGGCATCGGCACGTCGGTAGTTCGTATGCTCTCCAACCAACTCCTCGACGATCACCTTGCCGACGTCGTGGTGGTCGACCCCCATCAACGAAACAAGCGAGCAATTCGAAGCTACGAAAAAGCCGGATTCACCTACTCCCACGACCTCCCCGCCCACGAAACCCAAGACGGCATTACCTACGACGGCGTCCTCATGACCAAACGAGTCCCCACTTAGAATCCAATCTCAGAGGCATATCCGGCTTTGCTTCTCGACCCCCATTTGGATGGCCATGATTCGTAACGAACACGAGCGCTGTGTCACGGCACGTAAACACGCGGAACTTACCGCTGCCCTCAACGCCCGCAACGAAGCAATGATGCCCGAGGGACGTAAACCTGAAATGCATCAGCTCGTGGCCGATGGTCTCCGCTCTCAACTCGAAATCCTGCAGACTGAACTCGACACTTAACATTGCGATCTGGCCGGACATCGCAAAGTTCGCGGCCTAGCCCGGCTCCGGTTCCTTAATCCTTCGAAGCCAAGAGCCAACTACAAGCCAGCTAGAGAGCGCAGTCGTTCGGAAACGACTTTCCCGTCGTAGAGTTCATTGCAGACTACGAGGATGGTGTCGTCTCCGGCTACGGTTCCGATTATTTCGTCGAGACTGGCTCGGTCGAGGGCGCTGGCGACGACGTGGGCGGATCCTGGTGGGGTTCGCAAAACGATGAGGTTCTGGGAGCTGGCCACGTCGACGACCCAATCGCCGAAAACACGACGCAAATGATCCTCGGGGGCAACTTGATCGCTGGGGAGTTCGGGGATGGCATAAACGAGTTCGCCGCCGGGGACTCGGACCTTTACGGCACCCATGTCTTCCAGATCACGGCTCACGGTGGCTTGCGTCGCTACTACCCCGTCGACGGCCAACAGTTCAACAAGTTGCAGCTGGCTCGATACGCCGTGTTGTTCGAGGATGCGGGCGATGCGGTGTTGGCGTTGGGGTTTCGATAAGCGCAGTCCTGAACCTTCGACCGCTTCGGGGAGTTCGCGTAGAACCTTGCTTGATGGATCGGGTGCACGCTGGGGCACGACTAGGCCTTGACGGCCTTTGGTTACCTTGCCGGGCTTAGCCGAACCGGTATCCGCAGCAACGACTGAATCAGCATCCAAGCCTTTGACCTCGGGGGTCTCCGGGGGCAGAGCCCCCGGAGGAGCTTTCTTGAGATCAGTAATCAGCGATGCCATTAGTGAATTCCATTCTGGGCAATCCATGACAAGAGTCCACGGAACGTGTGCATACGATTATGGGCTTGGGGCCAAATGCGGCTTTGCAGCCCATCGAGCACTTCGTTGGTTACTTCTTCGCCACGATGCGCGGGGAGACAGTGGAGGAACACGGCATGGTTTGCGGCAAGGTTCATGAGTGTTTGATCTACCGTGCAGCCTTCCATGGCGGAATGTCGGATGTTTTTTTCGTGTTCTTGACCCATGGAATACCAAGCATCGGTCGTGACCACGTCGACTCCCGCCACCGCTTCCTGAGGTCTGATATGCACACTTAGTGTCGCACCATCTAAAGCTAAGGCAACAAATCGATCACGATCCGATTCGCTCGGTGCGTAATCGGGAGGACCCCCGAAACGGAACGACATGCCCAGCATCGCACCACCCAAAGCCAAGGAGCGAGCGACGTTGGAAAAGTCACCGACCCAGCCAATCGTCCGTCCGCTTAGGGTTCCTAACGACTGGCGGATGGTGAGCAGATCGGCGAGCGCTTGCACGGGGTGTCCGGCATCGGAGAGCAGATTCACCACGGGATGGGTTGAAACTGAAACCATACGTTCGAGTTTGGAATGCTCGAACACTCGGGCGCACAGGATGTCATAGTACCCATTCAAGGTGCGGGTGACGTCTTCCACGGTTTCGCGAACATCGAGCGCTACCTCGGCACTGGTGATGTAGGCCGGGTGTCCGCCCAGCTGCACCACAGCCATCTCCGTAGAGTTCCGGGTCCGCAGCGACGGTTTTTCGAAGATGAGCGCAACCCCTTTGCCCGCCAAGAGTCGATCTTGGGGTTTCTCTGAGAGGTCGAGTACGTCGAGGAGTTCCTTCGACGATAGGTCATCGATCTCAAGAAAATGGCGAATCATTGCGGGCTCATTCGGGACATTGCCATAAAGCTCGGCGATCTGCTGGTGACAAGGCTCACTCGGAGCCTGAGGCCAAGCTTCCCTCGGGATGAGAGGTTCAACCGGATCACTTGGGGAACGCTCATGAGGGATCACCGTTTACGTCGGCGATGGCTTGGGTGATGATGGCGAGGCCTTCGCGGATGTGTTCGTCGGAGATGTTGAGTGGCGGTGCGATTCGTAGAGCAGTTTCGGTGACGGCGTTGGATACGAGGCCTAGTTGCAGCAAGCGGTTGTAGACACCCTTGGCGTTTCCAGCAGTGAGTTCGACGGCGATCAACATGCCAACGCCACGGACGTTAGCCACGCCGGGAATCGTCGAGAGCGATGCTTGGAGCGCCGCTCCAACTTGTGCTGCGCGCTTATCGATTTGGTCTCGTTGCATGATGTTCAAGACAGCCAAAGCAGCCGACGTCGCCATCGGTTGACCGGAATAGGTTGAACCGTGATCGCCGGGTTTGAATGCGGCGGCAACTTCGAGCTTCGCCCAGCAGGCACCAATTGGCATGCCGTTACCCAACGCTTTGGCGAGCGTCACCACATCAGGCTGGATGCCTTCGGGAAGGAAGTGTTGGAAGCCGAACCATTTACCGGTGCGGGCGAAACCGGTTTGGATTTCGTCGACCATCATCAACAGTCCACGCTCATCACAGAGCTTACGGATGTCGTTGAAGTAGCCCTTGGGTGCCGGGTTCACTCCCCCTTCGCCTTGCACCGGTTCGATCATGATGGCCGCAACACTCGGATCAATCATGCGTTCCAGGTCTTCAATATTGGCCCATTCGGCGTGACGAAAACCGTCGGGCAGGGGCTGGAATGCTTCGTGTTTGGCGGGCTGGCCGGTCATGTG